>NZ_BAAHFQ010000014.1:0-49719 GCF_054681715.1 Deferrisoma sp. | reverse complement strand
CTCCGATCGTGTAGGTGGTTCCAACCCACAGGATCGGCCGCATGGCGGCGACTCTTTCTTTGGAACCATGGCGATCATGTCGAAAGGGGTTGCTCGACCTCCACCCCCGGGCACCTAACGATTTGCCGGAAGAACCAGAAATATGTTTTCACCTCGTTCACCTACTACGACACCCAGACCCAGATCGTGGCCCGGTGGCTCACGGAGAAGAAGGGGTTCAAGCGGATCGGCATCATCTACCAGGACGACGCCTACGGAAAGTTCTTCCTGGACACCCTGACGGCGGAACTCAAGGCCAAGGGCCTCGAGGTGGCGGTCGCGGAGTCCGTGAAGCGCGGGGCCACCGACGTGGCGCCCCAGGTGGCCAAGATCGCCCAAGCCGACCTGGACGCCTGCCTCCTGGCCCTGGTGCCGGGCCCCGGGGCACAGGTGCTCAAGGAGGCCGCCAAGATCGGTCTCAAAAAGACGAAGCTCATCTCCTCGGGGCCCCTGACCGACGAGAAGTTCCTGGTGCTCTCCGGCGGGGTCGGCGAGGGGGTCTGGGGCCTCTCGCTCTGGCCCGACCCGGTGCGGGACGAGAGCCCGGCGATGAAGGAGTACCGGGAGATCCTCCGGAAATACCGGCCCGGCCACGAGCCCAACCGGTACAACCTGTACGGGTACTTCTACACGAAGCTCTTCTGTGAGGGGCTCCAGCGGGCCGGCCGGGATCTGACCCGGGAGGGGCTCATCGCTGCCCTGGAGTCCATCCAAAACTGGGAGAACGGCATCATCCGTCCGGTGAGCTTCGGGCCCGACGACCACCTGGCCCAGGACGAGGGGTTCATGGTGGAGGTCCAGGGCGGCCGGTTTGTGCCGATCAGCGGATGGCTCGGCATCCGGGACGGCAAGCTGGTGGAGACCCCGCTCTGAGCCGGGGAGGCCACGGAACCCGGGCGGGGGCCTCGGCCCCCGCCCGGCTCGATCACGTGGGGTTCGTGGTGGCCGACCTGGAGGCCGCGGCCCAGGCCTTCGGCCGGCTGCTGGGCCCCTACGAGCCGCGAGAAATCCCCGAGGTGGGGCTCCGGGCCCGGGTGTATCTCGGGGGAACGGTGGAGGTGCTTTCGTTCCGGGGGGACGTGCCCGGCCTCGACCCCCGGGTGACCCGGCCGTGCCCCGGGCTCCACCACCTGGCCCTTCGGGTCCCGAACCTCGGGGATGCGATGGCGCGGTTCCAAGCCTCGGGCTTCGGGGTGCTCGACGGCTTCCCCCGCCCGGGACTCCACGGCTCGATCGCGTTTCTCGCGGACCCGGTGAGCGGCCGGCTCCTGGAACTCGTGGAGGGGCCCGCATGACCCGGGGCGCGAGGGCCCTGGCCCGGGCCATGGCGCCGGACCGGTGGGTCGCCACCTGGGCGGCCCGGCGGCCCCGGGGGGAGGCCCTGCGGTTCGGCGAGAGGGTCTGGACCTGGGCGGATCTCGAGGCCGAGGCGGGGGAAACCGCCCGGTGGCTCCGGTCCCTGGGCGTGGGGCCGGGGGACCGGGTGGCCTCGTTCCACCGGAACCATCCCCACGTGGTCTTCCTGTTCCTCGGCGCAAGCCGGGTCGGGGCCGTGTTCAACCCCTGGAACGCGCGGCTCGCCCCGGAAGAGACGCGCCATCGGTTCGACGACGCGGAGCCGCGCCTAGTGGTGGTGGAACCCGGCCTGCGGGAACGGTTGGCCCCCGAGGTGCTGGCCTCGGGCCGCGCCGTGGGGTTCCGAGAAGGGGCGGGGGAGGGCGGCGGAACGACGCGGGGCCCGGGAACGCCCGATGCGCCCCAGGCCCTCCTTTACACCTCGGGGACCACGGGCCGGCCCAAGGGGGCGCTGCTCCCCGTGCGGAAGGGGTTTTTCAACGCGCTGAACGCCCAGGAGTTCCTGGGCCTCGGGCCCGGGGACCGGATGCTCGTGGTGCTCCCGCTGTTCCACTCCGGCGGGCTTTTCATCCAGGTGGTGCCGGCGCTCTACGCCGGCGCGAGCGTGATCCTCCACCCCCGGTTCGACGCGGCCGCGGTGGCCCGGGACCTCCGGGAGGGGGGCATCACCCATTTCCTGGCCGTGCCCACGGTGCTCCGCCGGGTCCTGGAGGCGGGGGGCCCGGGCTGCCTTGCGGGGCTTCGGGCCTGCGGGGTGGGGGGAGAGCCGGTGCCGCCGGACCTCATCGGCGCCTGCCTGGGCGCTGGCGTGGAGATCCGCCAACTCTACGGGCAAACCGAGACCTCCATCGTGCTTTGGGCCTCGGCCGAGGATCTCCGGCAACGCCCCGGCACCCTCGGCCGGCCGGTGCGCCACGCCGAGGTGGCCTTGGGGCGGAGGGGCGAGATCCGGGTGCGGGGTCCCGCCGTGTTCCTGGAGTACTGGGGGGATCCAGGTCTCACCCGGGAGGCCCTGCGGGGGGGCTGGTTTCACACCGGGGACCTCGCCCGGGTGGACGACGGGGGCTACTGGTACCTGGCGGGCCGGGCCAAGGAGATGTACATCTCCGGCGGCGAGAACGTGTACCCGGCCGAGGTGGAGGCCGTGCTCCGGGGGCATCCGGCCGTGGCCGACGCGGCGGTCGTGGGGATGCCCGACCCCGTGTGGGGGGAGGCCGGCCGGGCCTTCGTGGAGCTTCGGCCCGGCGCCCCGGCCACCGCCGAGGAGATCCTGGCCTGGTGCGCCGGCCGTCTCGCCCGGTTCAAGTGCCCCCGGGAGATCGTGTTCCTCGACGCGCTGCCGCGCACCGAACTGGGAAAGATCCGAAAGGAGGCCCTGCGGGCCTTCGGAAAGGCGACATCTCCATGACCCGACCCGATCCCGACCCCCAGGCCGCGTGCCGGGCGATCGCCCGGGCCAGCCGGTCCGAGCCCTACGCCCGGCACATGGGCCTTCGGCTCCTCGACGTGGAACCCGGCGGGTGCCGCGTGGAGATGGTTCCCACCCCCGAGATGACCAATCTCTTCGGCACCGTGCACGGGGGGGCGCTCTTTAGCCTGTTGGACGAGGCGTTCCAGATCGCCTGCAACTCCCACGGGGTCACGGCCTTCGCCCTGAACCTCTCGGTGACCTACGTGAACGCGGCGCGGCCCGGGGAGCGGCTGGTGGCCGAGGCCCGGGAGGTGGCCCTCACCCGCCGCACCGCCACCTACCACATCCGGGTGGTGCGAGAGGACGGCGAGGTGGTGGCCGCGGCCCAGGCCCTGGCCTACCGCAAAGGCACCCCGGTGCCGTTCCTGGACGAGGAGGGGAAGGGGGACTAGCTTCTCCGGGCCGGGGCGTGAGGGTCTCGTCCTTTCGCCTCCGACCGCGAGTCCCCGGCCCCGGGCCGCAGGCAAGCGGGTCCCTCCTTCTCCCCCTCCCCCCGTCCCCCTCCCACCGGGGGAGGGAGGACCGCGTTGCCCGGCGGAAAACCGAGCGCCGTCTGTCTCCCTCCTCCCCCCGAGGGGGAGAGGGCCGGGGTGAGGGGCCCAACCCCGGGGCCCTCAGTGGACGGGGTCTTCCGGGTCCGGGGCGAGGTCGGAGTCGTCCTCCTCGGCCTCGATCCGGTACTCCTCCCGGAACCAGCGGCCGAGGTCCACGGCGCGGCACCGTTCCGAGCAGAACGGCCGGTAGGGGTTCCCCTCCCAGGGGGTCGGGGCTTTGCAGGTGGGGCAGCGCACGGTCATGGCGGCGAAGGATACCGAACCGCCCGGGGCCGAGAAAAGGGGCCGTCGTGGTTATCCCCTCCCCCTGCCCCCCTCCCACCAGGGAAAATGGAGCCGCTTTGCCCGGCGAGGAGCCGGGCGCCGTCTGTCTCCCTCTCCCCCTTGGGGGAGAGGGCCGGGGTGAGGGGGGAACCGGAACACCTCCTCCATCGCCCGGACGTGGGCCTCGAGGGAGAAGAGCCGTTCGGCCCGGGCCCGGCCGGCCCGGCCCAGGGCCGCCGCCTCGACGGGATCCCGGAGAAGATTCTCGATCGCTCCGGCCAGTTCGGCCGGATCGTCCGGGGGCACGAGCAGCCCGGTCTCCCCGTCGGCCACCACCTCCGAAAGCCCCGCCACCCGGCTCGCCACCACGGGCACCCCGCAGGCCATGGCCTCGGCCGCCACCCGGCCGAACCCCTCCCCGGGTTCCCGGGTGGGGGCCACGAGGGCCGTAAGTCGGGGGTAGAGGCCCTCGGGCCGGGGGGTCGGGGGCGCGAACTCAACCCGCCCCCCCAGGGGACGGGCCAGGGTGCGGAGTCGTTCCGTGTATTCCCCCGAGCCGGACCCCACCACCAGGAACCGGACACCGGTCACCCGCCCCGCGACGGTCCGCGCCGCCTCCAGGAACCCGTCCACCCCCTTGAGCGGGATCCACTGACCCACGAACCCCACGAGGGGCGGGGCCTCCGGCGGCCCCGCCGGCCGGAACCGTTCGAGGTCCAGGCCGTTGTAGACCACCGCGACCCGGGGGCGAACGGCCGGGGGAAACCGCTCCAGCACGCCGCGGCTCGTCGCCACGATCCGGTCCACGAGCCGGGGCAAAAGGCGGTCGAACAGGGGATCGGGCTCCCGGACCCGCACGTGCCACACGGCGCGGGCCCCGATCCCCCGGCACGCAAGGGCCGCGGCGAAGGCGCTGAGCGGCCGGTCGGCGTGCACCACGGCCGCCCCGGTTCGCCGGATCTCCCGCCGCAGAAACGAGACCCGGCGGGCGAGCCCTGCGGGACCCCGGGAGCCGGGCCCCAGGGGGCCGGACGTCCATGGAATCCCGTGGGCGTCGAGGGCCGAGGAGAGGGGCCCCGGCGCCGGCAGCGCGACCAAAGGGCGGTGACCCCGGGCCCTTAGCCCTGCCACGAGCCCCAGGAGGCTCTGCTGCCCCCCCAGGTCGGCCCGGGTCTGGTCGCTCAGGTGGAGCGAGCGGAGGGGCGGGGCCGGTCCCCGGTTGGGCGCGGGGTTCACGGTCATCGCTCGGCCCCCTCGGGTTCGTGCCGAAGGGCTCCCAAGGGGCCCGGGGCGGCGCCGAGGATCTCCAGGGCCGGGGCCAGAACCTCATCCTCCCCGATGGCCGCCAGACACCGGTGGTCGGCGCAGGCGCCCCGCCCGCAGGGCCGGCAGGAGACCGGAGGGCAGAGCACCCGGTTTTCGGACCCCAGGGGCCAGAACCGCACCGGATCGGTCGGGCCCAGGAGGGACACCGTGGGAACGCCCAGGGCCGCGGCCATGTGCAGGGGGCCGGTGTTGTTGGAGATCACGAGGTCCATGAGGCTCATGGCGTCGACGAGCCGCGAGGGGTCGAGGTCGCAGACCGCGACGCCCGTGGTGCCGGCCGCCGTCCGGACCAGGTCCCGCTCCCCGGGCGTCCCGAAGGCGAACACCCGCGCGCTGGCCCGGCGGGCCAGTTCGTCGGCCACCCGGCCGAACCGCTCGGCCGGCCAGCGCTGGCTCGGGTAGGTGCCGCCGGGCACCAGGGCGACCCGGGGCCGGGCCCGGTCCGCCGGCCCGAGACCGAGGTGCCGTTCGGCCGCCTGCCGCTCCGCCGGGCGGGGGAACAGGCGGGGAAGCCCCACAGGCACGCCGGGACAAAGGTGGTCGGCCGCCCGGGCCACCACCCGCCAGAAGTGCTCGGGGGTGCGGGCCGAGCCGAACCGGGTGCCGAAGATCCGGCCCCGGCCCCGGGTCGTGAACCCGGCCGCGGGCCACCCGAGGGCCCGGGCGATCCGCACGCCCTGGAGGTCCTCGTCGGCCGTGAGGTCCACGAAGGCGCTGCCGGCGGGGAGGACCTCCCGCAACCGCCGGGCCACGTCCTTCGGGGGGGCGCCGGCCGGAACCGAGAGGACGCGGTCCGGCCCCGGGATCCGCCCGGCCAGGGACGCGAGGCCCGGCCGGCACAGGAGCGCCACCGGCCGCCCCGCCGCGGCCAGGGCCAGGGCCTCGATCGTGGGCGAGGCCAGCACCAGATCGCCCAGGCGGTGGGGAAAGAAGACCGCCAGGCCGGCCGCCTCGGCGGGCCGCACCGGCCCGAGGCGCGGTCCCGGGGCGGCTGCCCGGGCCCGGACCCAGTGGCACAGGGGCGCGAGGCGGCGGATCACCGGACCGCCTCCGGCGCCCGGACGCGGGAGCCGATGAGGACGCGTTCGAGGACGGACGGGGCGAACAACAGGGCGGCCGCGAAGGCCAGGCGCAGGGCCGCGGCCCCCCGCCCTCCCGGGGCGGGAAGGACGGAGCCCACCGTCCAGACCGCCGCCGCCGCCAGGACGGCGCGGGCCACCGGACCCCCGAGGGTGGTCCAGGGGATCCGGGGCCCGTAGACCCGCCGGAGCCCGGCCCACAGGAACCCGGCCTGGGCCGCGACCGCGGCGGTTACGGTGGCGGACAGGGCTCCCGGAAGCCCGAACCGGGGCACCAGGAGGACCGAGCCCAGGGCGTTGGCCCCGGCGGCCAGAAGCCCGGCGCGAAGCTCGAGCCGGGGCACCTCGGAGCCCCGGAGCACCGCGCGCACGGGGGAGGTGAGGGCGGAGGCCAGGGGAAACGCGGCCAGGGCCGAGAGCACGGCGGCGGAGGCCGGGTCCCAGGCGCCGGGCCCCATCCAGAGCGTGAGGAGGGTGCCGGGCTCCAGGAGGAGCAGGAGGCCCAGGGGAAGCCCCAGGGGCACGGTGAGGCGCCAGGCCTCCTCCAGCACCCCGGCCGCACGACCTGCGTGCCGGGCGGCCGCCGCCACGGCCGGCATGGCCAGGAACCAGGGGAGCCACGCCGCCTGGAGCGGGATCTTGGCCCCCACCTCGTAGTGCCCCACGGCCGCGAGCCCCACGAAGGCCCCCAGGAGGAGCTTGTCCACCTGGCCGTTCACGAGGTCCGCCAGCGCGGTGCCCTGGAGCCGGAGGCCATAGCTCACAAGGGGCTTGAGGTCGGAAAGCCTAACCCACTGTGGCACCAGCCTTACCGATGGCACATGCTTCCGGCACAGGGCGCCGTAGGCGGCGGCGCAGAACCCGGCCTGGATGAGCGCCTCGGCCACCAGCCCGTCGAGCCCCCAGCCGGTTCGGAGCACCCAGACCGTGAGCCCCCCGTGGAGGAGCGCGGAGACCATCACGACCCGGGCGGCGGCCTCGTGGCGCTCGGCCGCCAAGAGGAGCCCCCGCCATCCGGCCGTGGCCTGGCGGACCGCGAGCACCAGGGCCACCCCGCGAAACACCCGGAGGGCCAGGGGGAGGTCGGCCGGGCCGACCCCGAGGAGGGGGAGGAGGACGGGGGCGGCCACCCAGGCCGCGGGAACCACGACCCCGAGGAACGCGAGGTAGAAGAGGGTGCCGCTCGACAGGGCCGCCCGGGCCCGGTCGGGCCGGCCGGCCCCCAGGTGGCGGCCCAGCTCCCGCACGTACGCGAAGGACACGCCGAGGTCCAGGAATCCGGCGTAGTTCACGGCCACGGCCACGAGCGACCACAGCCCGAACCGCTCCGGCCCCAGCACGCCCACCACGTAGGGGGTGAGGCCGAACCCGACCCCGGCCGACACGAGTCGGGCCCCGACGGTCCAAAGCCCCCTTCGGGCGAGCCCGCTCATCCCACGGCCCTCCGCGGCCCGAGGAGGTCGAGGGCCGCGGCCTCCACCTCCTCCACCGAAAGGGCGGTGAGGCACCGGCGGTCGGGGCAGCTCCGGCGGGGCGGGTAGCAGGGCCGGCAGGGGAGGGGCCGGGAGAGCACCCGGTGCCCGTCCCCCCAGGGGCCGAACCGGGCCTCGTGGGTCGGGCCGAACAGGGCCACCGTGGGCTTTCCCACGGCCGCGGCCAGGTGCATGGGGCCCGAGTCGTTGGTGACCAGGAGGTCGAGGCGGGCAAGGAGCGCCGCGGCCACCCGGATCGGCACCGGGGGGATCACGGGCCCCTCGGCAAGGGCCGCCACCTGGTCCTCCTCGCCGGGGCCGGCGAGCCAGGCCACGGAGCAGCCCTGGGCCGCGAGGCGCCGGGCGAGCGCCCGGAACCGCTCGCCCGGCCAGCGCTTGAAGGCGAGGCCCGCCCCGCACCCGGCCTGGAGGGCCACCCGGGGCCCGGGGCCCCAGTGCCGGAAAAGCACGGTCTCCGCCTGGGCCCTGTCGTCCTCCGTGGTCCAGACCTCGGGATCGGGGACCTCCCGGTCCGGGGCGAAGGGGGCCACGATCCGCAGGTTCGCCGGCACCTCGTGGATCCGGAAGTCCGGCGCCACCGGGTGGGTGAACCCCGGACCCTCCCCGGCCGTGGCCCGGGCCCCCGCGAGCCGGGCGATCCACCGGGCCTTGGCCGGGTTGTGCCCCGTGGCCACGAACAAGAGATCCGGCCGGGGGCGCCGCAGCCAGGGGATCAGGCGCGGGAGGTCCCGCCCGCTCCGGTAGCGGAAGGCCCGGCCGGCGAAGGGGGCGCGCTCCACCACGGACCAGGCGGCTTCCGAGGCCACCACCGCGTCGATCCGGGCCCCCGGGTGGGCCCGGGCCAGGGCCTTCAGGGCCGGGGTCAGGAGCACCATGTTCCCGATGCCCCCGAGCATCACGGCGACGATCCGGGTCACGGCCGGTCCTCCCGCAGCGCGAGCCGCCGCCGGGCCGCCACCTCCAGGGCCGAAACCAGCCCGGCCACGCCGAGAACCTGGACGAGCAGCACCGCCGCCGGCCCCCCCTCGGCCCGGGGCAGGGCCACGGCCGCGAGCCCCACGGTGGCCGCGAAGGCGTGGATGAACACCACGGTCGCGGTGCGGCTTCCGAACACCGCGGCCAGGCGGTGGTGGATGTGGTCGGTGCCGGCGTAGGCCAGAAGCTCCCCTAGGGTCGAGACCTTCCCCGTGGCGAACCGCTCGACGCTGGTGTAGGCCAGGTCGAACAGCGGCACGAAGAACACGAGCACCGGGACGCAGGCCGACACGAGGGGGCGGGCCGGGGACCAGTCGCCCACGATGGCCAGGGCCCCCAGGGTGAACCCGAGGAACGTGGATCCCGAGTCCCCCAGGAAAATGAGGGCCGGCCGGCCGGGCCGCCAGTTGGCCGGGAGGAACCCCAGGGCGGCCCCGGCCAGGGCCGCCGTGGCGACCCCGAGGCCGGGGGTGCCGGTGCGCCAGGCGAGCACCCCCAGGACCCCGGCCGCGATGACGCCCAGGCCTCCGGCCAGGCCGTCCATCCCGTCGAGGAAGTTGAAGGCGTTGGTGACGGCCAGCATCCAAAGGAAGGTGAGGGGGACGTCCACGGCCCACCACCAGGCGGCCGCCTTGGGGGGCACGAGCTTCACCACCACCCCGGCCTGGACCAGGATGCCCACGGCCACGGCCTGCACGAGGAGCCGGAGGCCCGCGGGAAGCCCCCGGGCGTCGTCGGCCGCGCCCAGGGCGAAGATGACCGCCGCCGCGAACACCACCCCCCGGACGGCCGGGGCGAATCCCCCGCCGGCCCAGAGGGCGGCGAGGAAGGCGAGGAACACGGCGACCCCGCCCAGCCGGGGGGTGGGCGTGCGGTGGATCCGGCGGGGCCCGGGTTTGTCCACGGCGCCCATGCCCCGGGCGAGGCGGCCCGCCAGGGGAATGAGGAGCCGCCCGAGCCCCCCGGCCAGGACCAGGGCGGCGAGCCACCCCGGTGCCCCCGCGAACCGGAGCCCCAGGCCCGCCCCCGCCACCCCGGCCCCCCAGGCCAGCGCGCTTCGATCCTCGGCCCTCATGCCGCCACCTCCTGGAGCCCGGGTTCGGTTCCGTCGAGCACGTTGATGAAGAGCCGCAGGCACACGAACCCCTCGGCGTAGCGCACCCGGCCCTGGACCCCCCGGAAATGGGCCGAGGACCGGGCCACCTCGAGGATGCTCACCCCCTCGCAGTTCGTGCGCATCACCTGGGAGGCGTGGCACTCGAGCAGCCGGAGCTTCTCGGCGAACACCGGCTCGATGTCCACGAACACGGTGGGGTTGAAGTCCCGGGTGGTGGGCACCTCGTAGAACAGGACGTTTCGGATGTACCGGGTGGCCGACAGCGTGGCCTCGGCCAGCGTGCGGTGATCCTGGTGGGTGTCCTCGAAGTAGTTCACGAAGATGAAGTCGGGCCGCACCCGCTTGAGGGCCCCCTCGATCTTCTGGATCACCTCGTTGTACGCAAGGGGCAGCTCCGTGTCGGCGTACCCGCCCCACAGGAGCTCCCGGGCCCCGAGGGCCCGGGCCGCGGCCTCCTGCTCGGCCCGCCGGGTGCCGGCGTCGCCGCCCCGGTCGCCGCCGGTGAGCACCATGAGGTAGACGTCGTGCCCCCCCCGGGCGTATTTGGCCAGGGTTCCCCCGCAGCCGATCTCGATGTCGTCGGGGTGGGCCCCGATGGCGAGGATCCTCATGCCGCGCTCCTTTCCGGGGTTTCGAGCCCGCGCTGGAACAAGAGGTCGATGGCCGAGAGCCCAGGGATGGGCTCGCCCTGGACCTGGGGGTACACGGGGGGGGGTGAAGGCCTGGAACTCCACCCGCACCCCGGCGGCCTCGTACCGCCCCAGGTCCATGTAGTTCCGGCCCCCGGCGCCGGCCAGGTAGGTGTGGGCCCCCACGGCCTCGCAGATCGCCAGGATCCGGTTGTCCGCGCCCGTGGGCAGGGGGCCCAGGTCCGAGGCCACCCGGGTGGGGGTGGTGATGCCCAGGGCCCGGGCCATGGCGCGGGTCACGGCCACGTTGAGCTCCCACAGGTGGGACCAGGGTCGGCGCAGCAGCGGTTCGAGCCATCCCATGACCTCGGGGTACCCCGGGCAGCGCTTGTAGTTGGCCTCGAGGGTGCGCAGGTGCCGTTCGGCCCAGCCCCGGGAGGCGTCGATGCGCACGTCCCGGATGAGCGGGCGGCCCCCGCCGTGGACCGGCACCGTGAGCCACTGCCACCCCTGCCAGGTGCGGATCCGGTTCCGGTTCTGCCACTCCCGGGGCACGAACTGCACGTTGTCGAGGAACACGAAGAGATCGGCCCGGGCCATCTTGTCGAACAACCCCGGCCAGGGCAGGTACTGGGGCTGGTGCACGGCGACGATCATGGAACGACTCCTTTCGCTCCCTGTTGGGGAATCAGGACCGCTTCGGCGGCGCGGCCGGGACGAGGACGGGGTTCGTGAGGGCCCGGAGGGCGCCCGGCCCTTCAAGCCGAAGCCGCACGGGCTGGGGCGAGGGCGCGGGGGGCAGGGGGAGGGTCACCTCGGCCGGAACCCGCACCCGGGCGCGCGCCACCGGCCGGCCGGCCGCCACCAGGGTCAGGGCGGCCTCGAGGCCGGGGCTGCCCTCGATCCGGACCCGGACCGAGGCGCCGTCGGGGGCGGGGGAGAACCAGGCGACGTGGGCCTCCCGGTGCGGTTCCCGCCGGGCCACGGTGAACCGGCCGGCCGCCAGGGCCTCCCGGAGCGCGGGCCAGGAGGCCTCGGCCGCGTCGACCAGGAGCACGATCTCCCCCAGCCAACCGGCCCGGCCGTCCCGGTGGAGGTCCTGGCCGGCGAACCCCCAGGGCGGGGCCTCTCCGGCCGCGGCGCTCCGGGTTGCGGCGGCGTCCCAGGGCCCCCCGGGGTCGGCCGAGGGGGAGGGCCCGGCCACCAGGGCCTCGAACCCGTGGGTCCCGCGGGTCGCCACCAGGGCCTCGGGGTAGGGCTCGTCCCGGAGCGTGGCCGAGGCGAGCCCCTCCCCGACCCGCTCGTCGGCCGGCGCCGCGTCCGGGTGGGCCCAGACGACCAGGGCGCCGTGGGCCCGGCCGTGGTCGATCACGGCCTGGTACGGGGCCCACCCGGCCCGCACGGCCGCCGGCCCCTGCACCGGCCAGGGAACCGCCGGGGTGAGGGCGAGGTGCCCCAGGCCGAGGAGGTTCACCGCGGCCAGGCCGGCGGCCCACCTGCGCTCCCCCGGGCGCCGGGCCGAGGCCCAGAGCCCCAGGGAGACAAGAAGCCCGAGGCCGGCCCCGACCAGGGGCCCCCAGGGGAGTCGGTCCCACCGGACCCGCCCCGTGTTCCCCGGGACCGGGAGGTCCTCCCAGGCCTCGGGATCCGCCAGGCCGTAGAGCAGCAGGTGCCGCCTCCAGCCCCGGAGCGCGAGGTCGCCCGGAAGCCCCTCCCACCGGGCGTGGGCCGACACCTCAGCCCCGGGCACCAGCAGGACCCCGGTCGCCCGGGTCGCGGCCGCGACCTCGGCCAGGTAGGCGGCCGGGCCGCGGGCGAGGACGCTCGGCCGGTCCACCCGCCAGGCCAGGAGGTGCTCGAAGGGCGGCACGCCCCACACGGCCCGCACCAGGTCGTGGTCGGCCAGGAGCACGGCGTCCACGCCGCGCTCGGCGGCCAACCGGCCGATCTCCTCGGGGGTGTGGGCCCCGCCGGACCAGACCGTGTGCACGTGGGCGGCCACCACGAGCGGCCGGGCCGCCGCCGGAGCGGCCGCCAGGAGGACCAGGGCCCCCAGCGCGACCCGGATCACGGTCCCACCCCCTGGGGGCACACGGCCCCCAGCCGGGCCCGCGCCTCTTCGAGCAGATCGTCGAGGAGGGCGAGCATGGTTTCCAGGCTGAACCCCTCGGCCCGCTTCCGGCCGGCCTCCCCCATCCGGGCCCGCAGGCCGGGATCCCGGCGGAGCCGCTCGAGGGCCCGGGACAGGGCCCCGGGGTTCTCCGGGGGCACCAGGAACCCCGTTTCCCCGTGGGCCACCACGTCGGCGAGGCCCGACACCCGCGCCGCCACCACGGGCCGGCCCGCGGCCATGGCCTCCACGGCCGCCCGGCCCATGCCCTCGTTGCGGGACGGCATGGCGAGCACGTCCACCGCCGCCAAAAACCCCGGGACGTCGTCGCGCCAGCCCAGGAGGTGGAGCCGATGGCCCACCCCGAGTTCGGCCGCCAGGCGCTCGAGGGCCGGCTTCTCCTCCCCCTCCCCGAGCACTGCGGCGTGGACGTCCTCCGGCAGGTGGGAGAGGGCCCGCACCAGCAGGTCGTGGCCCTTGAGCGGGATGAGCCGGCCCACCGACCCCACCAGGAAGGCGTCGGGGGGAAGGCCCAGGCTCGCCCGGGACGCGGCCCGGGGAGGCCGGGACCGGAACCGGTCCAGGGGCACCCCGCTCGGCACCACCCGGAACTGGTCCGACCGTCCCACCCCCCGGCGGAGGTGGTCGGCCTTCTCCCGGGGGGTCAGGGCCACGAGGCGGTCGGCCAGGGGGGCCAGGGCCCGCTCCACCCAGAGGAACGCGGCCGAGGCGAGGCGGCTTCCGTACCCCTCGTACACGTGGCCGTGGAAGGTGTGGATCACCCAGGGCACGCCCGCGAGGCGCCCGGCCAGGCGGCCCAGCACCCCGGCCTTGCTGGTGTGGGTGTGGAGGACATGGGGCCCGATCCGGCGGAGGCGCCGCCAGAGGTCCAGGAGGGCCGCCAGGTCTTGGGCGGGCCGAACCGCGCGCACGAGGGCGGGGCTCGTCTCGCGGCGGACCCCGGCCCGCCGGGCCGCCTCGAGTTCCGCCTCCAGCGCCGCCCGCTCCCGGGGACCCATGGCGGATTCGTGGCTCGGCCCGGCCACCAGCCACACCCGGTGCCCGGAGCGGGCCTGGTGTACCGCCGTGCGAAGGGTGTTCTCGGCCGATCCCCCCCGGTCCAGGCGGGTCACCGCGTGGCAGATCCGCAACTCGGTCACGGCGATTCCTCCTCGCCCCTCTTGGGCTCCATGGCCACCACGCAGGCGGCGGCGAAGAGATAGGGCTCCATCACCCGGATGAGGATGAAGGTGTTGGCCCCCAGGGCGTGGACCCCGAGGCCCCATGTGGCCGCGAGAAACCCGAGCCCCAGGCCGCGGCGGAGGGGTTCGGGGCTTTGCACGGCCGCCCGGCCCCGCCCCCGCAGGGACCCCAGGATCCACAGGAAGGCCCCCAGACCCAGGAGTCCCGTGTCGGCCAGGAGCTTCACGTACTGGGCGTCCACGAAGCCGTACCCCGTGACCCCGTGTCCGAGGAGCGGGTGGCGCAGGGCGTCTCGGGCCACCTGGACCCAGCTTTCGATCCGGGCCGAGGTGGAGGCGTCCAGGGTGACCCCGGCCACCGTCACCTGGGGCTGGGAGCTTCGTTCCCGGACCGTGTGGAGCACCCGCTCCTTGACCGCCGGGGGCGGGAAGGCCACCAGGGCGGCGGCGGCGAGCAGGCACGCCCCGGCCACCCAGAGCCGCCGCCGGCTGTGGCGCACGAACACCCCGGCGGCCGCGACGGCGGCGAGCCAGGAGGAGCGGGAAAGGGTCAGAAGCAGGGTCACGCCGAAGAGCCCGAGGAGCCACGGCCCCCACCGGGCCCAGGGCCGGCCGGCCTCCAGCCAGAGCCCGGCGGCGAGGCACCCGGCGAGAACCACGTAGGCCCCCAGGGTGTTGGGTTCCGGATCCCCCTCAAAGGGGGCGCTGATCCGTCCCCCGGCCGGGACCTGGGTGAGGGCCCACAGGCACACCACCGCGGCCACGGCGAAAAAGAGGCCCAGAAACCGCCCGGCCCGGCCGGGCCGGGAGAGGGGCTCCAGGCTCAGGGCGAACACCAGGAAATACTCGGCGTATTTGAGGACGAAAAGGGTGCCGGTGAGGGGCCGGACCCGGCCGGCCGCCAGACCCGCGGCCGTGGACACGGCGCACACGGCCAGGTACGCGAGCACGGGCCGGGCCACCGCGGTCGGCATCCGGAACCGGGCGGCCCGGTCCACGGCCATGCGGGCCAACCGGCCCACGCAGTACCCGGCCACGACGAGGTCGTCCAGGCGGATCGTCACGGCCCGGCCGGTCTCCAGCCCACCGGAAGCCCCCGGCCGGAGCGGGATCTCGGGCGAAAGCAGCATGGCCGCGAGGAGGAGGGCGAGCCCCGCCTCGGCCGACCCGAACCCCACTGCGGCCACCGCGAGCCCCAGGAGGGCCGCCGTGCCGGCCAGGGGGGCCAGGCCGCAGGCGGCCCCGAGGACGGCCGCGGTCACGAGGACCCAGGGCCCGGCCGGCCGGGACGGGGCAAGCGCGACCGCCCTCACGGCGCCCCTCCCCAGGGGCCCAGCCGCCCGGTGACCCAGAGGGCGCTTCCCACCGTGGCCGTGGTGAGGGCACCGGCCACGGCCCAGGCGGCCCGGCGGGCCAGCGGGCGCTGGGCGGCCCGGCCCGCCCGGGCGCGCCACAGGGCGCCGGAGACCCGGCCCCCGGCGCCGCCCCAGAGCTCCGCCGCCTCCCGGAGGGGGGCCGCGGGCAGGGGCGCGGGCGGGCACGCCAGGACCAGACCGTCCAGAACCGGCGCGACTCCTATGGCGGGGGTCGCCGGCACGATGCCGGGAAGGGCGACGAACACCGCCTCGAACCGATCCCGGAGGCCCGCCAGGGCCCGCCGAACCTCCGGGGTCGCGAGGAACTCGTTTCCGGACGCGGGCCGGGCGCCGGCCGGCACCACCCACAGCCCGTCGAGAGCGGGGCAGGTGGTCAGGTGGCCGGTGTCGATCGGCCCCAGGAGGAGGTCGGAGGGGCCGTACAGGACGTCGTCGGGGCCGGCCGTGCCGCCGGCAAGTTCGGCCAGGCCGGGCACGTCGGCAAGGCCCAGGGCCGCCGAGAGCCAGGGCGTCTCGAACGAGGCGTCCACCAGGGCCACCCCGCGGCCGCTCAGAGACGCGGCCAGGGCGAGCTCCAGGGCGGCCGGGTCCCGGTGGGCCGAAAGGAGGGGCGCCACCCCGATCAGGCCGTTCCCGGGGGCCCCGCCCCCGGTCACCCGGGAGCAGGCCCGCCGCAGACCGTGGACCCGCGGGGTGTCGCCGGCCGAGAACTCCTCGAGCAGGGTGGGCCACAGGGGTTCGGGGGGTGCGGGCAGCACGGCGAGCACGGGCGCGCCCACGAGCTCAGTGAGGTGCTCGTCCTCCTCCACCCGGTGGCCGAAGCTCTCGGCGCCCAGGACCCAGAACACCCCCAGGAGGAGCCCCACGATCCCCCCGCCGGCCACGGGCAGCATCGGGTTCTTCCCGTTCACCGGTTCCGTGGGCGGGAAGGCCGGCCGCACCAGGGCCACCTCCTGCACGGGCTCGGCCTCCCGGATGAGGGCCTCCTGGTGCTTGGAAGCGAGGAGGCTGTAGAGCTCCTCCTCCACCTTCACCTCCCGCTCGAGGCGCGCGAGCCCCAGCGCGGCCGCCGGAAGGCCGGACAGGCGGTCCCCGAGGGCGTCGAGGCGGCGGCGGACCTCGGCGCGCCGGGTTTCGAGGGCGTCACGGACCTGGGCCACGGCCCCTTCGAGGGCCTCGCGGGCCTCCCGGATCCGGTCCTCCAGTTCCCGCACCTGAGGATGCTCCGGGGTATAGCGCTCCAGGAGCCGGGCCCGGAGTTCCTCCAGATCAACCAGGGTCTGGGCCCTGGCCCGGACGGTGGGGTTCTCGGCGTCGGCCGTCCCCCGGAGCCCCTGAAGGGCCGCCTCGATCTGGTCCAGTTCGAGCCGCAGCCGGGCCTCCTCCTCGAGGTCGTGGTCCAGCCGGATGCCCGGGTCCATGACCCCGGTGCGTTGCCGGTAAGCCCGCAGTTCCTCCTCGGCCCTCCGGAGCCGCTCGGCGGTGGCCCGGCGCTGGGCCTCGATGAACTCCCGGGCCGCCCGGACCCGCCGGGTTTTCTGGCGGGCGTTGAGGTCCCGGTACGCGGCCACCAGGTGGTTCGCCAGGGCGGCCGCGCCCTCCGGGCTTTGGTCCTGCACCCGCACGTCGATGAGGCTCGTGGCCCCTCGGCGTTGGGCCGAGACCCGTCCCGACAGGTCCTCGAGCACGGCCACGTGGGACGGGGCCGCCGCAAGTGCCTCGTCGTCCAGTTCCGGGGGCACGAGGCCCGCCCGGCGGGCCGCCTCGGCGAGCACCGGGAACGACGCGATCACGGCGGCCTGGCTTTCGATCTCGTCGGCGGCCGACCAGGACACCGTCTCCAGGAAGAGCCCCACGGGGGTGCTCTCCCGCTCGTACCGGACCGTGGCGACCGCCTCGAACACCGGGGGCGGGGCCGTCATCCGGGCCGAGAACCCCGCCGCCGCGGCGGCCACCCCGGCGCTCGCCGCCAGGGCGAGGGCTCGGCGCCGGAGGATCCGCACGAGGCGGGGCAGGTCGAGATCCAGGGTGCGCATCGCTACTCCGTGAGGTTCCGGGTGTTCAGGCCGGTGCCGCTGGTGAGATTGAGCACCTCCAGGGTGGGCCGGATCTGCTCGAGGAACGCGTTCCAGTCGCCGGCCCGGGAACGGCCCACGTACACCACGTCGCCGGGCTCCAGGAGCGGCCCCGGGGAACCGAGCCGCACGGGGATCGCCCGGGCGCCCTCCGGCCCGGGGCGCAGCACCGCCACCAGATCGCGCCGGGCCCGGGGGCCGAACCCCCCGGCCTGGGCGACCGCCTGGAGCACGTCCGTGGGGCGCTCCAGGGGATAGGTGCCCTGGCGCTCCACCTCGCCGATCACGTAGAACCGGGCCGGCCCCTCCGGCGCCACCGCGATCTGGTCGCCCGCGTCGAGCACCAGCCGTCCCGCTCCCGTCGGGTCCAGGGCTTCGGCCAGGGGGATGCGCCACGTCACATCACCGCGGCGCACCGTGACGAGCCCCCGCTCGGGTCCCGCGTACCGGCCGGCCAGGAAGGGGCCGAGCCGCGTGAGGCCGTCCAGCGCCACGACCTGGGCGCCGTCGGGAAGCCGCAGGGTCACCCGGTGGGCCCGGGGTTCCGCGAGCCGCAGGGATACCGTGGGATCCCGCAGGAGGCGCGACAGGCGGGCCTCGACCTCCGCCCGGACCTCGGTCAGGGTGCGGCCCCCGGCCTTGAGGCGGCCCACGTGGGGCAGGGCCAGGTACCCGTCGGCCTCCACGGGGAACTGCCGCACCGGCAGCTCGGGTTCCCCCAGGAACACGAGCTCGACCCGGTCGCCCGGGCCCAGGCGGTACTCGCAGCGGCCCTCGCGGCAGGCAAACACCCGGTTTTCCGCCGGATCGGGGGGCAGGGGAGGGGAGGGCGGCGGCTCCGGGGTGTGCGGCGGTGCGGTCACCTCGGCCGGGGGCGCGGCCGGAAGCTCCACCACCGGCGGCGGCGCCAGGGCGCAGCCCCCCAGGACGAGGGCCACCGCGGCCAGGCCCCTCACGGTTCCACCTCCGGCCCCAGGGCCCCGACGAGCCGGGCCGCCCGCAGGAGGGCCACCAGGGGGGCGGACCCGCGCGCCCCTTGGGAAGAGGAGCGAAACCTCTGCTCCGGAACGAGGGTTCGAAACACAAAGTTCATCTTGTTTCGAAGGCCGGCGTGGCCCCGCAGGTGGGCCCCCGCGACCCGGACCCTGTCGCGGCGGCCGGGCAGGCACCCGTCCCGCAGGAGCCGGAGCACCGCCGGCAGCGCGGCGGCCGTGACGCCGCCCCAGCCCGTGTCCTGGGCGAGGAGGGCGGCGCGGTCCAGGGCGCCGCGTCCCCAGCGGGCCTCGAACCAGGCCAGGTCCACCAGCCGCACCAGGGGGCGCAGGAGGTGGCCGGGGCGGGTGAGGTGCTCGAGCAGCAGCGCCCCGTGGACCTCGGGAGGGGGTTCCCAGACCGGGCTCCCGAGCAGTTCGGCGCGGGCGGCGTCCCGCCACGGATCCGGGCCCCGGCCGGCGTGGGCCAGGGGCACCGTGGCGTTCACGAGGTCCCAGTGGAGGTGCACGGCGAAGGCGCCCTCGGGGTCCCGGTAGAGGGTCGAGGGCAGGGGGGAGCCCGGGGGCCGGGCGTCCGGCACGGTTTCCCCGAGGGGCCGGAGCCCAAGGGCGGCGAGGACCTCGTGGGCCCGGGCCCGTTGTCCGGGGGGCACCAGCAGGTCGGCGTCGTTCATGGGCCGCAGGTGGGCGGCCGGGTACACCCGGTGGGCGAGCCACACCCCTTTGAGGGGCATCACGTCCACCCCGGCCCGGCCCAGGGCCTCCAGGGCCCGGGCGAGCTGCCCGGTCTGGAACGCCTCGGCCGCCGCGGCGCGAAGCGCCTCCCGCTCCAGTCCGGGGGGGAGGGGGCCGGCGGGGGCCAGGCGGTGGGCCAGAAGGGGGGCGAGGCGTTCGCGCCGGGCGGCCGGGGCCCACCGGGCCACCTCTTCGGGAGGAGGGGGTTCCGGCGGGTCGGCCGGCAGGCACCACCGGACCCAGGCCGGGGCGGTCTTGGGCGCCGGGCCCGGCAGGCGCAACCGGGCCCTTCTCGGCCCGGGCAAGTCCTCCAGGCGCCCGTCCCGGACCCGCCACTGGGCCACCCCCAGAACCCTCCCGGCGGAAACCGGTTCGGCCGGCCCGGCCTGGGCGTCGCCCCGCACCCAGAGGGTGCCGCCCGATCGGCGAAGCACCCGGTGAAGCACCGGCACCGGGCCGGCCAGGAGCGCCACCTGCCCCGGCCTGGGTTCCCCTTCGGCCGGCGGCCGGACGAACACCCGGTCGCCCGCCAGGAGGCAGGGCGCCATGGAGCCCCCCCGGACCAGGACCACCCGATCGGGCAGGGGCGCTCGGCTCATGCGGCCTCCCTCGGGAACAGGGTGTCGAGGCACGCCGGATGGGGGAAGAATCCCACCTCCTCCGGCGGGATCCGGGTCACGATCTGGTGGAGGGCCTCGAGGGCCCACGCGGTCCGCACGGGGTCCCAGTGGGGCAGGAACACGCAGGGCAAGAGCCGCGCCAGGGCGGTGTCGGGGTCGGGGGGGCGGCGGTAGGGCACCCGGGACTGGGTCAGGAGGTGGAGCGCCCCGAGCGGCGCGCCGCCCCCCAGGGCCCGGCCGGCCGTGCCGTGCCACGGGGTGCCGTGGCACCACACCGCGTCCTCCCGGACCCGGAGAACGACCCGGTCGTCGCTCAGCACCGGCGCGCTCCGGGCCGAGGCCCACAGGGTGGCCATGGTGGACTTCCCGGTGCCCGAAACCCCCGTGAATCCCAGGGCCCGGCCCCCCTGCACCACGGCCGAGGCGTGGAGGAGCACCCCGCCCAGGTCGGGGAGGAGGTGCACGAACAGGAGCTCGTCCAGCGGGTAGTCGAGCACCGGGGCCTCGGGGTCCAGCCCGTACACCCGCACCTCCCGGAACGTCTCGGAGATCCAGGCCGTACCGGGCCCCTCGGCCGGGCGAAAGAGAAACCCGTCGCCCGCCTCCCAGAGGCTCCAGGTCTCGTCGCTCCGGAACCGGAGCGTCCCCGAAACGGGGGGGGGCGGGCCGGGCAGGGCGGTGACCGCCACGTCCGGGGGCGCGTCCTCCCGCTCCACCCGGAACGGCCCGTACGCTGGCCGAGCCAGGGGGAGCCCGCCGTCCCGCCGTTCCACCCCGACCACCACGTCCCCGATCCGAAACCGCGCCGCCGGCGTCATGACCCGAGCCTCTGCTTGCACCAGGGGTGCAGGCACCACTTCCGGCCCCGGGCCGGCTGCCACCGCTGGGTCTTGCAGGCGGCCAGCACGGCCTCCTCCACGGCCAGCTCCACCCGTCGAATCTCCGGCTTGGCGTAAGGTTTCCGGTTCACGCGCACTTCCTCCCGAAGGCTTCGGCGCGGCCGTGGGCCAGGGAGCACAGGTACTCGACCCTGGCGTTCCACCGGCCGTGCTCGAGAAAGGCCCAGGCGGGGCAGTGGTCGCACAGGTTCCCCAGGTCGCAGGCCCCGCACTCGGGATTTCCGGGGGGCAGGAGGTCCAGCATCCGGGGAATGTCGCGCTCCCACGCGGCCCGAAACCCTCCCTCCAGCGCCGATACCCCCACCCCCGGGAGCAACAGGCAGGGGGTCACGGCCCCCTCCGCCGTGAGGTGGAACGCCGTGCGGCCGGCGCCGCATCCCAGGCCGTTCGGTCCGGCGCCCCCCGAGGGAAGGGCGCAGGCCTCCCGCCAGGCCTCGCTCCGGTCGGAGAACCGGGCCTCGACGGCCAAAACCTCCTCGGGGGAGAGCCGCTCGCCCAGGGGCTGGGCGGCGCCGTCGAGGCGCGGGTTGATCGCGGGGTCGAACCGAAACCCCACGCCCAGGTCCCGGGCCCAGGTCGCCATCGCGTCCAGTTCGGGCGCCGTGGCGCGGGTGAGGACCGTTTTGAGCGTGACGGGGAGTCCCTCGGCCACGGCCGCCTCCACGTGGGCCCGGACCGCGGGCCAGGCGTCGGGCCGCCCGGTGGCCCGGCCGTAGCCGTGTTCCGACACCCCGTACACCGAGATCTCGATCGAGGCCGGGGCCCGGTACGCCAGGACCTCGCGCACCCGGCGGTCCAGCAGAAACCCGTTGGTGAACAGGGTCACCAGGAAGCCCCGCTCCACGGCGTGGAGGTAGATCCGCTCGAACCCCGGATGGGCCAGGGGTTCCCCGCCCGTGAGGGTGAGCCACAGGCAGCCGGCCTCCGCCAGCTCGTCCAGGAGCCCGAGGATCTGGGGCGTCGTCAGCTCGGCGCCCGGGGTGGCCTCGGGGCAGTAGCAGTGGGGGCAGGAGAAGGGGCAGGCCCGGGTGAGCTCGAAGGTGCCCTCCACGGGTACCCGGTGTTCCCAGAACTCGTCGGCCGTTTCCTGGGCCCACAGGGTCAGGGGAACGGTGGGGGTCATTCCGTGACCTCCAGCACCCCCGCCGCGATCCCGTCGGCCAGAAACCCGAGCACGTCGGCCCGCAGAATGAGCCGGTCGGCCTCGTACTCGGCCAGCAACGCGTCCACGATCTCGTCCACGCACCGGGCCGTGGGCAGGAGTTCCCAGATCCGGGCGGCCACCTCGTTCAGGGTGAACACCGACCCGAGCTCGGAAGCCCTGCGCGCGGTGGGCACGAGGACCATCTGGGATCCCACCCGGCGCGCGGCCACGTGGCGGGACGGGCGGGGAAGGGGGATCGGATCCAACCGGATCAAGGTCTGCATGGTACGTCTCCTTCGGGGGGTGGGAGGCCTCAGTGGGGCTCCCCCGGGCGGGGGTCTTGGAGAACCTCGGCGATCCGCAGCGACGGGTGGCGCAGGAGATCGACGTTCCGGGTCCCCCCGGACTCCCACGCCCGGACCACGGGCCGAAGCGGCGCCGACGGCCGCACCTCCCACACGGTGCCCGTGCGGCCGTCGCTCAAACGCACGCGGGTCGTGGGAGGAAACGGGGTCAGCTCCCGCACCAGGGCGCGGACGGGTCGGGGATCCAGCCGGCTGCGAAGCCGCTTGGCCAGGGCCTCCACCGCCTCATGGGCCGGGATGGCCGGCCGGTGGGGCCGGGGATGCACCATGGCCTCGAACGTGTCGGCCACGGCGATAATCTTGGCTTCCAAAGAGATGGCGTCGCCGCGCAGTCGCCGGGGATAGCCGCTGCCGTCCTCGCGCTCGTGCTCCTCGAAGGCCGCGCGGGCCGCCGGTTCGGCCCTGGGCCCCAGATTCCGCAACAGCCGGAACCCCAGGGAGGGGTGCCCCTCGACCACGCGGCGCTCCCCCTCGGAAAACGCCGAGGGCTTGAGCACCACGTCCTCGGGCAGGGCCGCCATCCCGAGGTCGTGGGCCGCGGCCGCGAGCGCCACGTTGACCCGGGACGCCTCGTCGAGCCCCATGGCCCGGGCGATCGTGAGGCTCAGAACGGTGACGTTGGCCGAGTGGCGGGCGATCAACTCCTCCGGGGAATAGGGCTCCAGGCTCTTCCGGAGGAGGGCTCCGTCCGGGTCGCCCGTCCGGGCCCACCGGCACACCGTGCCCACGATCCGCCCGAGCCGCACCCGGGAGCGCCTCCGGATCCCGTCCGCCACGCGGGCCAGCCCCTCCACCAACTCCTCGTAAAGCGACTCGCCGGATCCCACGGGCGGCACCCCGCCCCGGAGCTCCAGGGCGGTCGCGGCGCTTCCGTTGCCCACCAGATCGATCATGCGCACGACACCACCTCCTCGTCGGCGAAGGCCACGTGGGCCTCCTCCACGAAGGGCGCCCGCTCCAGGTACGCCCGCAGCAGGGCGAGATCGCACAGGGTATTGATGTCGCGGGGGACGCCCCTGGACAGCCGGTAGACGGCCGCTAGGGCGCGCGGCCGGAACATGCACCGGGTGGCGCCCGCCCGCTTGAGCCGCGTGAGCACGTACCGCACGGTTTCGTCCTGGGTCAGGGGGCCGAGCCGGGCGCGGATGCCGATGCGCTGGTGGAGCTGGGGCAGGGCCCGGATGCGGTTGAGGACCTCGGGCTGGCCCAGGAGGACCACCGTGAGCAGGAACCGGTCGTCCAGTTGGTGGTTCAGAAGGAGGCGCAGTTCCTCCAGCGTCTCGAGCCCCTGAATCGCCTGGGCCTCGTCCACCACGAGAAGGCTCTCGACCCCCCGCCGGTGGTTCTGGAGCAGGCGCGCGCGGACCTGCCCGAGGAGCTCGTCCTTCGAGTCTCCGCGGGGAGCCTCGCCCCACTGCCGCAACACCTCCCGGAGGAACCCCACCGGATCGAGGCTCGGATGCACGAGCAGGGCCACGTCGTAGGCTCCCGGGGACAGGGTGGCCAGATACCGTCGGCACAGCAGGGTCTTGCCACACCCCACGTCGCCCACCACGAGCACGGCACCCTTGCGCCGGCTCACGGCGTACTGGACCCGGGCCAGGCATTCCCGGTGGACCTCCGAGGCGTAGAAGAACCGGGGGTCCGGGACGTTCTCGAACGGCGGGGCATGCAGGTTCCAATAGGTCTCGTACATGGGGCCCTTCCCGGTATTGCGGGGTCCGACGCGTCGGGCTCACGGATCGGCGGGGGCGCAAAGAGACTTTAGGGTTTTTTCACACATTGCCACCGCAAAGTTTCACACCTCAACGCCGACCTTGTGTTTCTTTGGAATTTCAGGCGGTTTCGAGATGCCATCGTCACATAGTGCGCAATTCGGTAATTTCTCCCGTTTGTCTGTAGTTGTTGCATACCCAAGAACCCACCGTTCAGACCATCGCAACTAGGTTCCCCCTGAACCCGAGGACACTCGTCACGTCGCCGAACCCTGGCCGCGGCGAACCCCGGCGGCCCCCGAACCGTCGTCAAGGACGCGCCCGGCAAAAAGCCCCGGGCCAGTCCGGTCGCGGCCGAAAGCGGCACCTTCGGTGGGTCAATGGCGGACGCTTCGGCGAGGTCCGGGCGGTTGCGGGTTCCCGAACACCGCCGGGACTCGCCGTCGGGCGGCAAAGGGAACGCTCGCACGCGTCGTACCGGGACGGGTCCGGGCGGAACCCGGGGGGTTGGAGGAATCCGCGGGTTCCGACGCCGACCCGTCGGCCGAAACGGGAGCCCACAAAGGCTTGACCGACCCGAAACCAATACACGGAACCACCCAAATCAGAGCGCCCAGTCGCGGAGGAGACAATGCCGCCCCGGATAAGCAACGTCTGATAAGATATATTATGTCAAGTTATGACCGTGACCCGGTCTGGACCGGTCCTTGCCGCCCTTCCCCTCCTGCGCGGGGCTTGGTAGAGTGCCCGATCCCACGGTCCCTGCGCGGCCCCTAGGAGAGTTCCGGCCCGGGGAGTTGCGAAAGGGGCCGTGGACGGTTCCCAGGATTCCGTCGCGGTCAGGGAGGTGAGTTACATGCGTCGTGTCGTTGTTTTCTTCTCGGTGGCAGCCCTATCCCTTGTGTCCTTTTCCGCCCTTGCCTTCATGACGGACGGTTGCGGCTCCGGAAAGTGCTCCGACTGCCACACCTTGACCCAGAAGGAGGCGGAGGCGGCCCTGGGGAAGCTCGTGGACAAGGTTCTCGGCGTGCGAGAGGCCGCGGTGCCGGGCATGTGGGAGGTGGACGTCGAAAAGCGAGGCCAGAAGCTCCCCGTGTTCCTCGACTACTCGAAGCGGTTCGTGATCACCGGAGACGTCATCGATCTTGAAAAGATGACCAGCGTGACCCGGGAGCGGTACATCGATCTGAACCGGATCGATCCCTCCGTCATCCCCCTGGAGGACGCCGTGGTGATCGGGGATCCCGAGGCGCCCACGCGGATTGTGGTGTTCGACGATCCCGAATGCCCCTTCTGCAAAAAGTTGCACCCCGAGATGAAAAAGGTTGTCCAGAAGCGGCCGGACGTGGCGTTCTTCATCAAGATGCTGCCGCTGAAGATCCACCCCAACGCCCGCAAGAAGGCCCAGGCGATCATCTGCGCCAAATCGGCCCAGATGCTCGAGGACAGCCTGGCGGGGAAGCCGATCCCGGACCCGACCTGTGAGACCGACCAGATCGAGAAGAACGAGGCGCTAGCGAAACAGATCGGGGTGCGCTCCACCCCGACCCTCGTGTTCCCCGACGGCCGGGTCGTTCCCGGCTACAAAGATGCCGCCACCATCCTTTCGTACCTGGACACGCCGGAGACCGGGGGTAAAAAGGAGGCGGCCAAGCACTGACGCCGTGCATAGCACATAGGCCTTGGCGGAGCGCCGGACGTCCGGGATGCCGAACCGTTCTGGGGTGTCCCTGTGAGTGTTCCGGAGGGGTTGCGGCTGGGGAAGCGCTCGCACATCGGGAGGCGGGGATGAGCATCACGACAAGGGCGGGGGCACTGGGTTTGGTGGTTGCGGCGTGTTTCTTGGGCGCGGGCGGTGGGGCAGACGCCGGGTGGCTCGACAGCCTGAAGGGCGCCGTGGAAAAGGCCGTGCCGGGCCAGGCCACCGAGGCCGGAACCGAGGCGGCGGGGGGAGCACAGCTCTCCCCCGACGAGATCGCGGCCGGCTTGAAGGAGGCCTTGGCCAAGGGGGCCCGGGCCGCCGTGGAGCGGGCGTCCCAGGCCGGAGGGTTCCTCGAAAACCCCAAGATCCGGATCCCCCTGCCCGACCGCCTCCAGACGGCGGCCTCGGTGGCCCGGCGGTTCGGGCTGGGCGGCCAGGCGGACGCGTTCGAGGAGACGATCAATCGCGCTGCCGAGCGGGCCGCGGCCGAGGCCCTGCCGGTTTTTTCCGACGCCGTCACGTCCCTCACCTTCGACGACGTCCACGCGATCTGGAAGGGCGGGAACACCGCGGCCACCGAGTATCTGCAAAAGACCACCCGGGAGGATCTCTACGCGCGGTTCCTGCCCGTGGTGAAGAAGGCCTCGGAGGAGGTCGGGGTGACCCGGGCTTACAAGGGGTTTGCCGGCCGGCCCGAGATCGCCTCCTACGTGGCCGGATCGGACCTCGACCTCGACCACTACGTGACGGACAAGGCCCTGGACGGGCTCTTTACCCTGGTGGCCGAGGAGGAGCAGAAGATCCGCACGAACCCCGTGGCCCGGACCACCGACCTCCTCAAGAAGGTGTTCGGGGGCCAACCGTAGGACCGCTTGTGGAGGCTGGGAAGGCGTCGGTACGCACCGGGACGGATTTTGGCAATCGAGTCGCCACAGGGTTTAGCCTCCGAGCCTTCTAGCGTTCCAGCCTCCTAGCCTCCTAGCCTCCCAGCCTCCTGGCCTCCCAGCCGAACCCCCGTGGAGGCCAGGATCCGGCGGAGGGCGTTTCGGCGGGCGGGCCACGGCGCCTCGGTAAAGGGAACCGCCCTCCCCTGCCCTCGCTCCCGGACCCGGTACACCCAAAACCCATTGGAAACCCGCACCGGGCCCACCAGGTCCCCGGGCTTCGCCGCGGCCAAGGCCTCCCGGCCGGGGAACCCCTCGGTCAGGTAGCGCCGGCCCAGGGGGCCTCCGAACCGGGCCGTCCCGCCCTGGCTCACCTCCCGGGCCACCCGGCCGAAGTCCTCCCCGGCCCGAGCCCGTTCCAAGGCCTCCCGGGCCCGGGACGCCTGCTCGGCCACCCGCTCCGGAGGGTCGTCCGGATTCACGTACCGGAAGATCCCCTCCAGGTCCACCCAGTCGGGCACGGTGACCGTGGAACGGGCGGCCGCCTCCACGGCGGCGGAAAGAACCCCCTGCCGCGCCGCCTCGAACTCCGCCCACCGCCGGTCCAGGGCTCCGTCCGAGACGGCCAATCCGGCCCAGTCCCCGCCGACCACCCGGTCCACCAGGGCCCACAGGCGCCGGCCGCCCTCCGTGCGGGGGGCCGGGGGCGCCCGGTGGGAGGCCGGGGGGACCAAGCGGCCCCCCAGCGCCTCAATCCACGGCCCGGGGCCGCCGGGGCGGTCCAGGAGGGTTCCCCAGTCGAACAGGCAGTACCGCCCCACGGCGGCCCGCCGCGCCTCCTCGTGGATCTGGGCCGGGGCCTTCACGTACCCTCCCAGCCCGAGCCAGAGTTCGGTCCCCCAGGGCCCCACCGCGGCGAGCGCCCGGCGCGCCTGGGCCTCCACCCGGGCCGGAGGTCCGAAATAGGCCATGGGATAGAGGGCGTCCACGAGCCCCTCGGCCGCCCAGGTGCGCCAGTCCTGCCCCTTGTCCCGGTACGAGGACCCCGGATCGGGCCAGACCGCCGCGGAGAGCCGAACGCGCCGCCCCTCCACCCGGTCGAGCTCCCGGCGCACGGCCCGCACCAGGGCCGTCACCTCCCTCGCCCGGGCCTCCGCCCACAGGAGCCCCAGGGTGGTGAGGATCCGGTCCCCGGCGGGCATGGACCCGTCGAGCCAGGCCGCGAGGTCGGGGGCGTCCCGGAGCTCGGGGGGCAGAAGCCGGGGGTCCAGGCCCCAGGTTTCCCGAAACCGCTCGCCCAGGGGGCCGCCCTGGCCGTAGCCCGGCCCCGGGTACCGCACGAAATCGAGGTGGATCTCCCCCACGGGATAGGCCCCCACGAGCTCCCGGACCACTTCCACGAAGAGGTCCCGGTACCCCAGGGAGGCCGGGTCGGCGTAGATCCCCTCGATCCAGCCCAGGGCCCGCTCCACGGGGCCGTACCCGTCCACTCGGCGGCCCTCGTCGTCGGTGAGGACCCATTCCGGGTGGGCCCGGGCCGGGTGGGCCGGGTCGGCCGGGGGGGCCTCGTCGCCCCAGAGGTAGTAGACGTTGAGCCAGGCGGCCACGGGAACCGGGGCGCAGGCCTCGAGGGCCAGGGCGAGGGGGTCGTAACCCTCCGGGGCGGCGCGGAGGGGCTCGGCCCGGGGAGCGACCTCGCTCGGGTACCAGGCGTCCCCCCGGCCCCGCACCTGGACGACCAGGCGGTCGAGCCCCGCGGTTTTCGCGGCTTCGCAGGCCCGGGTCAGTTCCGCGGGGTCGGCCAGGCGGTCCCGGACGAGCCAGGCGGCCCGCCGGGCCGTGCCCGCGGCGCACCCCGCCACGGCGAGGAGGGCCAGAAGAGCACCGAGGCGCATCACGCCCTCCCCCGCAGCGCCTCCAGGAGCCGTTCGTGGATCCCCTCGAACCCGCCGTTGGAGAGCACCACGACCACGTCCCCGGGACGGGCCTCGGCCGCCAGGAACTCCACGATGGCCCCGGCGTCGGGAAACGCCCGGGCCGGCACCCCCCTCGCCGTGAGGTCCCGGGCCAGCCGGTCCACGTCGAGCCGGTCTTCGGGCGGCACCTTTTCGGGGTTCGGCACCTCCCGCAGGCACACCCGGTCGGCGGCGTCGAAGGCCCCGACGAGGGCCCCCTGGAAGACCCGGCGGCGCATGGTGTTCGACCGGGGCTCCACCACGGCCCAGAGGCGCCGGCCGGGGAACCGGCGGCGGAACCCCTCGAGGGTGGACCGGATCGCGGTGGGATGGTGGGCGAAGTCGTCGTACACCGCCACCCCGGCCGCCTCCCCCCGGAGCTCGGCCCGCCGCCGCACCCCGGGGAAGCTCTCCACCGCCTCCTCGATCTCCCCCGGGCTGAGCCCGGCCAGGGTCAGGGCCGCGGCCGCCGCGAGCACGTTCCAGGCCTGGTGGGGCCCCACCAGGGCGTACCGCAGCGCGAGGGTCCGGCCCTCCGGCCCCCGGGCGGCGAGTTCCCCCTCCCCGCCCTCCCCCGTCCACTCGGCCGGGTTCCCCCGGGCCGAATAGGTCACCACCGGGCACGGGGCGTCGCGGACCAGGGTCATGACCTCGGGGTCGTCGGCGTTGGCCACGAGGGCCCCGGTGCGCGGGACGATGCGCACGGCCTGCAGGAACGCCCTCCTGAGGCTCGGCAGGTCCGGGTAGATGTCGGCGTGGTCGTATTCCAGGTTGTTCAGAACGAGGATCCGGGGCCGGTAGTGGACGAACTTGGGCCGTTTGTCGAAAAAGGCCGTGTCATACTCGTCGCCCTCCAGCACGAACCACTCCCCCTCCCCCAGTCGGAAGCCGCCCTCCATGTCCCGGGGCACCCCGCCCACGAGCCAGGAGGGCTTGCGGCCGGCCTGTTCCAGAGCCCAGGCGCACAGGGCCGAGGTGGTGGTTTTGCCGTGGGTGCCGGCCACCACCAGGCCCTTTCGCCCCGGCAGGAAGGCCCGGCCCAGGAGTTCCGGTAGGGAACACCGTTCCAGATCCCGGTCCAGCACGGCCTCGAGTTCCGGGTTGCCCCGGCTGATGGCGTTTCCCACCACGACCAGGTCGGGGGGCGGGTCGAGGTTCGCCGGGTCGAACCGATCCGACACCGGAACGCCGGCCGCGGCGAGCACCTCCGACATGGGGGGGTACATGGCCTGGTCGGAGCCGGTCACCCGAACGCCCAGGCGGTGGAGGGCCACGGCCACGGAGGCCATCGCCGTGCCGCAGATCCCGAGGAAATGGAGGTGCTGGTTGTCCAACGAAATGGAGGAGAACTGTTTTGTCTGGTTGAACACGCCAGGATCCTTTTGTTACACTCCAAGTCCGCGTTTGATTTTGCTTCGCATAGGGAGGGACTCATGAACCGCGACCAGGCCGTCCCGTACATCCTCGCCCACGCGTTCCTGAAGTGGTGGAAGGATATGGGCCAGCCGGAACTGGAACCCGCGTTCCACTACTGGGCCGACCGGGAGAACCTGAAGGCCCGGCGCCGCCACACGGTATGGCGGCGGGTGGAGGAGCTCCAGGCGAACCGGCGGGCGGCCTGAGGGGCGGCCGGATCGCCCTCCCCCGTTCGGGGGGTTCAGTACAGGCGCACCATAGCGGTTTCTTCCTCCCAGCGCCGCAGATCCTCGGCCCACCCGGATTCCATTTCCCTGGGGTCAGCCCCGGCCTCGATGGCCTCCCGGAGGCGTTCCGACCCCAGGAGGAGGTGGATCGGAAGCCGCTCGGTTTCGTACTCGTAGGGGGGCGGCCGCCACCCGAACCCCCGGTCTGAGGCGAGGTCCCAGAGGGCCGCGAGGATCGCGAGGCCGGTCCGGTACGGCCGGAACGCCGCCGGGTCGGTGACGTGCAGGTGCACCCCCTCGCAGGGCCGGCCCGCCCACTTCTGGAAGGTGGGCTCGAACCCCACCGGCCGGAACACCACCCCGGGCAAGCCGTACCGCTCGAGCCTCCGGGCCAGGGCCTCGCCACCCACCCACGGGCCGCCCACGATCTCGAAGGGCCGGGTGGTGCCCCGCCCCTCCGAGGCCGTGGTGCCCTCGAGGAGCACGGTGCCCGGATACACCAACGCCGTGTCGAAGGTGGGCATGTTGGGCGAGGGCATGATCCAGGGCCGGCCCACCTCGGGCCACAGGCCCCCGGGGTCCCACCCCTCCACCGGCACCACGTCCAACTCGCACTCCACGCCCCGGGCGCACCGGAACCACCGGGCCAACTCCCCCACCGTGAGCCCGTGGCGCATGGGGATCGGCTCCAGCCCCACGAACGACCGCTGTTCCGGCTCGAGGAGGTTTCCCTCGGCGGCCCGGCCCAAGGGGTTGGGCCGGTCGAGCACCACCACCCGCACCCCGGCCCGGCCGCAGGCCGCCATGGCGAGCCGAAGGGTCCAGATGAAGGTGTAGACCCGGCAACCGACGTCCCAGAGGTCCACCAGAAGCACGTCGAGCCCGTCGAGCATCTCGGCCGTGGGCTCCCGGCGCTCGGCGTAGAGCGACCACACCGGGATCCCGAGCACCGGGTCCACCCCGTGGGGCGACTCCACCATGTTGTCCTGCACGTCCGATCGCACCCCGTGCTGGGGGCCGAAGAGCGCCCGCAGGCGCACCCCCGGGAGCGCCGCCACCCGGTCCCGGGCCCACCGGAACTCCCGGTCCACGCTGGCCGTGTTGAGCAGCAGCCCCACCCGTTCCCCGGGCCGCACCCAGCGGCCGGGTTCCCGGCAGAACCGCTCCAGCCCCACCGTTACCATCCTACGGCTCCCCTCCCGATTCCCCCGAACGGTCGAGGGCATATTTGAAAAGGATGGGTCCCACCACCTCGTTCACGGTGATGCAGGCCACGAGAAACGTTCCCACCTCCGCCCAGCCAGGGAACCGGCGGACCATTTCCTGGGCGAGTCCGAGGCTCACGCCCGCCTGGGTCAGAAACGTCATCCCGAGAAGCCCGGCTCGGGGCGCCCCGGTGTGCCACACGGCCCCGGCAAAGGTCGCGCCGCCGAGGACCACCATGCGCGCCACCACGAACAAAAGGGCGGGAAGCCACAGGCGCGCCACCAGGGAGACGTCGAGGTGTACCCCGGTCATCGCGAAGAACACGGCAAAGATCGGCAACGAGATGGCCTGGATTCCGCCGTGCAGCCTCGCGCCGTGGGGGGAAGCGTTGCGCACGAAAAACCCGGCCGAGATCGCGATCAGGAGGGCCTCCAGGTGAAACGGCAGGCCGAACAGCGCCTGGAACTGGTGAGAGAACCACCCGGCGAACTCCACAAGGAAAAACGCGAACACGATCAACATGGTCGGGAGTTCCACCGTCATGCGGCCGAGGGCTTTGGAGAGGACCCAACCGAGCAAAACCCCGAGGACGACCGAGGCCGCGATCTGGGCCGCCACAAGGGCGAGGAACCCCAACTGCACCCCGCCCCCCGTTGCCAGCCCTCCTGCCACGGCCACCGCGGCGGCAAACAGGAGGATTACCACCGTGTCCATCGCGATCGTGACGGTGAAGCTGAGATCGGTGAACGGGCCCTTGGCCCTGCACTCCCGGATGAGGGCGATCGCGGCCGTGGGCGAACGCCCCGTGGCGATCACGGCCATGACGAGCGCCGCCCCGACCCGCCCCCCCCAATCCTCCGGCAGGAACGGGAACAGATCTCGCCCCCCGACCATCAGGAACCCCAGGATCGCCGGTATGGCCAGGACCACCGTGGCGCCGAGGACCGACGCCACCTCCCGGAGCCGCGGCCGGAGCCGCTCCAGCGCGAGTTCGGCTCCGGCCGCCAGGGCGATGATCGTGAGGGCGAGGTCATCCACGAGTTTCATCGGCTTGACCCACGCCTCGCCGATCACCCCGAGGCCGTGAGGGCCGAACAGGATGCCGGCCACGATGTACCCGCTGATCTTCGGCAGACCCACCGCCCGGAAAAGCACACCGAACAGATACGCCTCCAGGAGCAGAAACCCGAAGTTCAGCGTCAGCCGGGCCGGCCGGGCCAGCGTGCCGGGAGGGAACCCGACCGAGTCGAAGGCGAAGACCGCCGCCGCGACCAAGAGGGCCGCCGCACCCTGTTTCCATGGCCACGGCTCCCGCATCGGGAGTGCGGGACCGTGGGTCGGCGCGGAGCTCATGGTCCCCTTCTCCCATAGGCCGAGTTATAGAACCCTGCAGCCAGCAGGTCGTTCACCACCACCCCGGCCAGGAGCGCCGTAGCGCCCAACCGGCTCGCCGGGGTCCCGTGGATGACCAGAAGTTCCACCGCCACCACCACCGCCACCTCGCTCTGGGCGAGCGCCCCCAGACCCAGGCGGGTCCACCGGGACCGGCCTTCGAGGAAGGCCACGGCAGCCACCCCGCCAACGGCTTTCCCGATGCCCCGCGAGATCGCGTAGGCGCCTACGAGCGCCAGTGTGGCCTTGGCGGTCACCGGAGCCGGGGCCCACCACGCGCCCGCGAGGACGAGCATCAGGAGATAGGCGGGTTGCTCCACCACGACCAAACGGTTCAGGTACTGGCGGCAGTCCCGGCAGGCCCAGGGGAGGATGAGCCCGGTGGCCGCGCCCGCCGCGAGCGGGGAAAAGCCCACCAGGGCTGCCGTGCCGCCCACGAAGAGCACCGCGCCCACGAGCACCGCCATCGTCTCGGCTGGGTCCCCGGTGGAAGGGAGCACCAGGCGTAGGGTCGCGCACACGGCGGCCACCACCGCGAGGACCCCCAGGATCCCCTTCCAGCCCGGCGGTCCGAGGAGAATCAAAGCCCCTGCGTAGAGGGCGATGCCCCAGAGGTCGTCGAGGACGGAACTGATGCGCAGGAACCGGAAGAGGGGAACCCGCCCCATCCGGGTATGCCGGTCGACCAAGTGGAGAAACGCGGTCGAGGTGCCCCCGGCCGCCGCGCCCACGGCCAGGGACACCGCGGGGTCCGGGATCGGTGAAACACCGTGCCAGGCCGCGGCCACGACCGCGGCGACGATCAGGCTGCTCGTCGCGCTCGCGCCGATCTCCCGCCCTGCAAGCTTCCCCCAGATGCCGGGTTCGAACTGCATGCCGTACACGAAGCCCACGTAGGCCATGCCAAACCCGATGAAGGGTTCGAGGCCCCGAAGCCCCTCCCGGTCCAGGAGCCCAAACCCCAGGGGGCCCAGGCAGACCCCGAGCAACAGGAACTCCTCGCCCGTGAGGTACACAAAGCGCGACCGGGTCCACCCGGCCACCCTGCCGAACCACTTCTGGGAGGCGAGGAATCCGAGGGCCGTCACCAGGCCGATGCCGAGAATCTGTTTCACGGGCGTCGGATCAGGCGGGGTCGAGGACGTGGCGGTCGAGCACGAAGGCGGTCAGGGTTCCCTCGAGGACCCGCCGGCCGTCCACGTCCACGTGGACCTCGGCGACCCGCTTTTTGCCCCTGACCTCCACGACCCGGGCCTCGGCCACCAGGGTCTCCCCCACCCGCACCGGCGCGGTGAACCGCACCTCGGCGGCGCCCAGCACCACGAAGGGGTCGTTCACGGCCATCATCACGGCGTAGTCCGCGAGCCCGAAGGTGAACCCCCCGTGCACGAGGCCCCGGTCGTCCGCCGCCATCTCGGGCCGGGCCACGAGCCTCGCGCGGCACCGGCCCTCGTCGAGCTCCAGGATCTCCCCCACCCACTCGGGGCGGATGGCCAGATGGGTTCTCGGCTCCATGGATGTCCTCCTTTTGTGTCTTCAACGACGGCTGGCCCCCGGCGAGCGCCGACGCAAAGCGCCCCCTTTGCCTCGGCATCCCCGCGAGAAGGCTTTGCTCCCACCGGAACCCAGGGGGGACGGCGGGCGGGCAAGTATACCTTGGAATGGGATCGGCTGCCCTGGTATAGTCCGCCCGCCCGGCCCCCGGGGCCCGGGCGTTCGTGGTTGCCATTGCGAGAGGGAAGAATGCCCGACGTTCGGTTCTTGTTCCACCTCATCGAGCGCCACGCCCTCGATGAGGATTGGCCCTTGGTTCTCCGACTGCTCGAGCGGGTTCGGCAGCACCAGCCCGAGCCCGAGACGGCCGAGGACGCCTTTTTCCTTTCGTTTCACGAGGGGATGGCGCTTCTCGAGACCGGCGATCCGGCGGGCGCGGTCGAGGTGCTCCAGGAGGCCGCCCGGCACGATCCGGAACACATTTCGGCCCGCCTCCTCCTGGCCGATGCGCTCCTGCGTTCCGAACGGGGCGAGGAGGCCTGTGCCGAACTGGAGGACGCCCTGCGGCAGGCGCCCGACCATCCGGGGTGTCTCTGCGCCCTGGGGTGGGTGCTCTACCAGCAGAACCGCAAAACCGAGGGGAAACGGGTTCTGGAACGGGCGGCCCGGCTCCACCCCTACTACCCCCCGGCGCACATTGACCTGGGCCTGATCCTCGCCAGCGAGGCCCGATGGGACGAGGCCGAGTTCCATCTCGAGACGGCCCTGGCCCTCACCCCCGAGGATCCCGAGCTCGAGGCCGCCCTCCGGGCCGTGCGGGAGGGCCGGGCCGGCCGAGCCCTGGAGCGGCAGCAGATGCGCGCCCTCCTCCCCGAGATCCGGGCCCAGCGCCGCACCCTCCGGCCCGGGGAACGGGCCGAACTGCGGCGGCTGCGCGCCTGGCTCCGGTCCAAGGGGGCGAGCCATCTGGAGGTGCTTTTGGTGGAGGGGGTCTGGGCCGAGGTGGCCCAGGCGGGCTCGGCCCCGAGGGTGCTCGACGCGGCCTGGGCCGCGGCCCTGGCCTGGACCTGCCACCGCATGCTGGGGCACGAGGTGTCCCGGGCCGAGGTGGCCGAACACTGGGGGATCTCGGTGAGCACCCTGGCGAAGCGCTACGCCGCGGTGCGGCGGCTGTTCGACGAGGCCGACCGATGGCCCCGGGACGAAGCCGAGGCCGGAGAGGGGGATCCCGGGCCGGCCGGGGCCGTGATCCCGGTGGATTTTCAAAACCGCCAGCGCCTGCCCTTGACCTCCCCCTGCCCCTGCGGGAGCGGCATGCCGGTGGAGTCGTGCACCCACACGACGCGAAGTAAACCCGTCGGCTGAGGGGACCTCGCCCCGCCCCGATTCCCCCTCCCCTACCCGGCCCGAAACCGGGCCGAGGTCTCCTTCAGAAGGCCCAGGATGTGCTCAGCCAGGGGCTCGTCGAGGCTCCCCATGCCGCACGAGGGTGTAAGGAGGCACCCTCGCCGGAGGGCATCCGGGTCCACCCCGGCTTGGGCGAACCGGCCCATGGCCTCCTCGAGGCGCCGGCACAGACCCTCCGCGGTGACGTCGCGCGCCTCGGGGGAGGTGGGGACGATGCCCCAGGCGATCACGCCCCCGCGGTCCAGGAAGGTCTGGGCCTCCCCCGGGTACAAGAGCATCTTTTCCAGGAAGTGGAACGCGTCGAAATTGACGATGTGGGCCCCGCTCTCGAACAGGAGGCCCCAGTCCGTGTTCCCGCAGCAGTGGATCCCGACCCAGGCGTCCTCCGGTTCCAGGGCCTCCAGGGTGGGCCGCCAGAGGTCCAGCACCATCTCCCGGCTCAGGCTCGAGTAGGCCGAGCCGTACACCTCCATCACGGGCTCGTCCAGGAACACGATCACGGGTTTCCCGAGCCGCGCCAGCCGCCGCACCTGCCACAGGGCCTTTTGGGCCGCCAACTGACCCAGGGCGTCCCGGAAGCCGTCGTCGTGGAGCGCCTCCCGACCCGCCGGATCCTTGATCGAGGAGGCCAAGGTCACCGGGCCGGTCACGTGGGCCTTCACGCACCGCAGTTCCGGGGGCGGGTCCTGGACGAGGCGCCGCTCCAGGGCATAGAATCCGGGGGCCCGCCCGGGGCTCAGGCCGAACGCCTCCAGATCGCCGGCGAGAACCCGTTCGTAGAACCCCTCGAGCCCCCGGACCCCTTCGTCGGCGTCGGGGAGCCTTAGGTCGTCGCCCACCGGGAACCCCTCCACGTACTGGGGCACCATCCCCTCCAGCGGGCTCCGCCGGGGCAGTTGGGGCCAGAACGGGATCTCCGGGAGGTGGCGGAGCACGGCGTCCACCGCGGACTCCGGATCGGTGTGGGGGAGGCTTCCGATTCCCGTGGGCAGCCCCCCGGGCGAGAGGAGATCGGACAGGCGAGGGCCCGCAGGTTCTTGGGAGGAACGAAACGGCATGGGTAAACGCATCCTTTCCCTGGGGTTCTGGGCCGCCGCCGCCGTGGTCCTGGCCGTGAGCTGGCGTACCGGCGGATGGGGCCTGGCCGTTCCCGTGTGCACGGGCGTCGCCCTGGTGCTGGCCCTCCTCGATCTGTTCCGCCACCGGGAAACGTTGACGTGGGATCTGGGACTCGTCCAGACCCTCCTCCACCTCGTCTCGGCCGTGATCCTGGCGTCGGCGAGCCTCACGGCCCTGGCCCACCTTCTGGTCACCGGGCGGTTCGGGTTCGGCTGACCCGGGCCCGCCTTCCCCGTTAGGCCCTCCGGGACAGGCCCTCGGCCTTGAGGATCGAGCGGGTGCGCATGCGCTCCTCCCGGCGCCGCAGGGCGGCCTCCCAGCGGCGTCGATCCTCTTCGGTCTCGAGGATGAGCGGGGGCACCGGCCGGGGTTTTCCCTCGTCGTCCAGCGCCACGAACGTCAGGTAGGCCGACGCCGTGTGGCGGACGACCCCGGTCTTCGGGTCCTCGGCCTCCACCCGCACCCCCACCTCCATGCTCGTGCGGCCCACGTAGTTCATGGACGCCTTGAGGACCACCAGGTTTCCCACGTACACCGGCGCGTGGAAGTCGAGCCGGTCGATCGAGGCGGTGACGGCGTTGCCCCGGCAGTGGCGAAAGGCCACCACCCCGGCCGCGTCGTCGATCATCTTCATGATCATCCCGCCGTGGACGTTGCCGGCCAGGTTCGCGTGCTGGGGGAGCATCATCTCCGCCACCTCAACCCGGGTCTCGGACACCCTCCTGCCCTCAGCCATCCTCGGACTCCTCGTTTCGGGTCTCCGCCACCCTCGCGTCCTCGCGCAGGCCGTCGGCCTGGGCCACGAGTTGGCGCACGATCTCGTGGAACCCCTCCAAGCTCTCCCCGGCCCCCTCCCCCGACTCGGCCACGGTGGTCAGGTGCTCCTCCAGGGCCCGGGCCGCCTGCCGCTGCTCCTCCAGGGCCCCTCCGATCTCCTCCACCTCCCGGGCGAAGCTCTCCATGAGTTCGGCGGTCTGCCGGCCCGTGTCCCGGTGGCTGTCGGAGGCCGCGCGGAGCGACTGGCTCAGGGCCGCCAGGGTCTGGATCAGGGCCTGAACCCGGTCCATCTCCTGCATGCCCTGGTCCAGGTTCTCGGCCACCCGGTGGAGGCTCGCGTTCACCTCGTCGGCCGCGCTCACCATGGCCCGGGCCTGTTCGTCCTGGCGCTGGGCCGATTGGGCGATCTCCCGGGCCTCCCCTACGGCGGCCACCACGGCCTGTTCGATCCGTTGGATCTCCCCCCCCGCCCTCTCCCCCAGCCGGCGCGCATCGTCCACGGCGGCGAGGCTTTCGGAAAGGCCCCGGGCCGCCTCGGCGATGTTCTCCTGAACCTCCCGGATGAGGGCCGCGATCTGCCCCGCGTTCTCCCGGGTGCGCCGCGCCAGGCCCCGGATCTGGTCGGCCACCACCGCGAAGGCGGCCCCCCGCTCCCCGGCCTGGGCGGCCAGGATCGCCGCGTTCAGGGACAGGAGACCCGTCTCCTCGCTGACCTCGGTGATCACCCCGAGGATGCCCTCGATCTCCCGGCTCCGGTCGGCCAGCGCCTGCACCGCGGCCCCCAGGGTCTGTGACGCGCCCTCGATCCGCCGGATGCCCTCCCCCACCTGAACCACCGCGTCCCGCCCCTCCCGGGCGGCCCCCTCCACCTCCTGGAAGAGATCGAGGCTCCGGTCGATCCGGTTGCGAATCTCGCCCATGGCCCGGCCGACCTCGGCCACGAACCCGGTCGTGCGGTCGCTCGCCTCGCTCACCCGCTCCACGTTGCCGTGGATCTCCCGCAGGGCCCCGTAGATCTGGGTGATCGAGGCCGTGGCCTCCTCCACCGAGCGGTTCAGGGTTTCGGCCCCGGAGAAGAGTTCCTCGGTGCTCTGGGCCAGGGTGTCCATGAAGGCGAGCCCCCGCTCGCTCTCCGCCTGGACCCGCTGTGCCCGGTCCCATACCCGTTCCCCCGCCCCGTCGACCACCGAGAGCCCCTCCTTCGCCCCCTCGACGGCCCGGCCCAGGTTGTCGAGCACCCACCCGAGCAGGGTGGCGTGCTCCTGCATCCGGCGGACCACGTCGCGGATGGCGTCGGCGTGGGAGTCCAGCCGGCGGAGACGGTCCTCCAGCTCGTGGCCCAGGGGGCCCCAGGGACCGTCCGGATGTTCCCGCGCCACCTCGAGGAGCTCCCGTAGGGTCGCGGGCGGCCGGCTGGTTCGCGGCCACAGGCCTGTCACGGCGAGCCCGATGGCGGCCAGCCCCGTTCCCGCCGCCCCCCACCCGGCCCAGGCGATCCCGGCGCCAGCCAGGCCCAGGAGCCCGCCGATCCACCCGCCCAGGCGAGAGCCGCTTCCATCCATGCGCCGATCTCCTTTCTCACGGTTCGGTGATCTTCTCTTCGATCGGCCACGGCGGCGCGCCACTTGACCCCGGCGGGGCCCCCTCGTCTTTCCAAAATTTCTCCTCCAGGCGCTCCAGGAGCGGGGCCAGGGTCTCCGGCCGGCGGGCGCTCACGGCCACGCCGCCGTGGAGCCTGGCCAGCCGCTCGGCCTCGCCCGGGGGCAGGAGGTCCGCCTTGTTGAACACCAGGAGCGTGGGCTTGTCGCCGAGGTCGAGTTCGCCCAGCAGCCGCTCCACGGCCCGGATCTGGGCCTCGAAGGCGGGGTTCGCCACGTCCACCACGTGGAGCAGCAGATCCGCGTCGTGGAGCTCCTCGAGGGTGGCCCGAAACGCCCCCACGAGCCCTTCGGGAAGATCCCGGAGGAACCCCACGGTGTCCGTGATGATCACTTCCCGTTCCCGGGGGAACCGAAGCCGGCGGGTCGAGGTGTCCAGGGTGGCGAAAAGGAGGTCCTCGGTGAACACCTCGGAGCGGGTGAGCGCGTTCAGGAGCGTGCTCTTCCCGGCGTTCGTGTACCCCACGATGCTCACGATCGGCACGCCCGAGCGCTGCCGCCGCTGCCGCCGTTGGGTGCGGCCCCGGGCCACGGCCTCGAGCCGGCGCTCCAGGTGGGCGATGCGGTCGCGAACCCGGCGGCGGTCCACCTCGAGCTTCGTCTCCCCCGGCCCCCGCCCGCCGATGCCGCCCGTGAGCCGGCTCATGGCCAGCCCCTTGCCCCGCAGCCGCGGCAGGATGTACCGGAGCTGGGCCAGCTCCACCTGCACCTTGCCGTCGGGGGTGTGGGCCCGGCGGGCGAAGATGTCGAGGATGAGCTGGGTGCGGTCGATCACCCGGACCTCGGCCAGTTCCGAGATGGCCTGGGCCTGGGCCGGCGAGAGCTCCTGGTCGAACACGAGGAGATCGGCCCCCTTCTGGAGGGCCGACGCGATCACCTCCCGGAGCCTCCCCTCCCCCAGGAGGTACCGGGGATTGATCCGCCGGGGCCGCTGGACCACGGTTTCCACCGGCTCCACACCGGCGGTCCGGCACAGCTCCCGCAACTCCCGGACCCGTTCCTCCACCTCGTGGCGGGGCGCCGTGGACACGTGGACCAGGATGGCCCGGTCGGCGGCGAGCCGGGTCTCCACCGTGCCCGCCTGGCGGCTGGCGATCTCGTCCTCGAGGGCCCGGATGAACTCCCCGAAAGGCAGCCGAAAGGCGAAGAAGTCCTGGGGCGGAAGGAGCCGGTAGGTTTCCCCCCTGGGGTTCGGCGGCAGGAGGTGGGCCACCCGGATCGTTCCGGGCCGGCCCTCGCGGGTGACCTCCACAGCGGCCATGGCGTCGAGCCGGAGGAGCGTCAGGTCCGCGAGGTCGTCCTCGTTCAGATCCTCGCCCCGCAGATGGGTGTGGACGCACCGGACCCCCCGGAGCTTTCCCCGACCCAGGCCGTGGCGGGAGAGGTCGGGGATCAGGATGCCGGCCTCGTCCCCCACCACCACGTGGAGCACGCTGCCCCGCCGGTCCACGACCACCCCCACCTGGCGGCCCGTCTCCCGGCTCAGCCGGGCCATCTGGTTGGCGAGCTCCGCGGTGACCAGGTCCTCCTCGGGGATCCTCCGGCGGTAGAGGCGCTCGAGCGCCCGGATCTGGCTGGGCTTGAGGCCCGTCAGGTTGCCCTGCACCTGGGAAATGGGTCGTCACCTCCTCGCGGTCCGGTTTCCGGATCCCATCCTATCACCCGCATTCGCCGAGGAGGAAGCGGATCCACGCCTCCATCCCCTCCCCCGTGCGGGCCGACACCACGAACACCCGGAGCTCCGGGTTCACGGCGCGCAGATTCCGCAGGAGGAGGTCCAGGTCCACGTCCAGGTGGGGCAAGAGGTCCGCCTTGGTGACCACGGCGGCGGTGGCGTGGTGGAACACGGCCGGGTACTTGAGCGGCTTGTCCTCGCCCTCGGTCACGCTCACGAGGGCCACCTTCTCGTCCTCCCCGAGGTCGTAGGTGGCCGGGCAGACGAGGTTCCCCACGTTTTCGATGATCAGGAGGTCGACGCCCCCCGGGCTCCGGTGCCGGAGCCGCTCGAACGCCCGCCGGACCATGGCGGCGTCGAGATGGCACGCCCCCCCGGTCACCACGGCCTCCACGGGCACACCGGTGCGGGCGATGCGCTCCGCGTCGTTCTCGGTTTGGACGTCGCCCTCGATCACCGCGGCCCGCACGCCTCCGGGCAGCCGGCGCAGGGTCGTCTCGAGGAGCGTGGTCTTCCCGGAACCCGGGCTCGAGATCAGGTTCACGCTCCGGCGCACCCCGGCGGAAGCAAACAACTCGTGATTCGCCTTCGCCAGAGCGTCGTTACGAGCCAATATCTTCTGTTCTACCCGAAGTTCGGTCATCCGTCCTCCACGTCCAGTTCCTCCAGCAGGAGCTCGTCGCCGGCCACCATCTCGGCGCCCTCCCGGCCGCAGGCCGGGCAGGGGTCGAAATACCCCTGGGCGGGGAACCGCTCGCCGCAGTGGCCGCACAGGAACTCGGCCTCCCGCACCTCCATGTCCACCCGGGCCCCCTCGAGCACGGGACCCTCGAGGAGGGTCTCCAGGGCGAACCGAAGGGTTTCGGGCTCCACCCCGGACCACCGGCCCACCACCACCTTGAGCCGGGCGATCCGGGCCGCTCCCTCCCGTTCGGCCGTCTCGCGGGCGAGCCGCAACACTTCCATGGCGATTCCGGTTTCGTGCACGGGCAGGTGGCCTCCGGTTGTGGGCTCGCGGCGTTCGGTCGTCGCCGCCGCGCGTCGGGCGCCCGTTATAGGGGTGCGGGGGCCGGGTGTCAACGCGGCCCCGGGGGTTCCCGGCTGCCGGGGGTTGTGGTAGTAAGTGCCGACCTCGTTCCCCAACCCGCGGAGGAGTTCCATGGCCGACATCAAAAAGATGTACCGCACCGTGATGGACGACCATTTCCCCGACCGCCTGACCATCACCTTCGGCGACCAGACCCTGGAGTACCGCAAGCGCACCTGGAAGCTCCCCGAGGCGTCCGGCGAGCTGGTGGAGAAGGGCCTTCGGTATGGGGAGAATCCCGGCCAGGAGGCGGCCCTCTACGAGCTCGTGGCCGGAAACCTGACGCTCGGCGAGTGCACCTTCATCGAGCCGGGCCTGGGTCTCGTCTCGTCCCTGGCCGAGGAGCACATGCTCCAGGCCGGAAAACACCCCGGGAAGATCAACCTGACCGACGTGGACAACGGCCTCAACATCCTACGGTACCTGATGGAAAAGCCCACGGCCGTGATCCTCAAGCACAACAACCCGAGCGGCGCCGCCGAGGCCGAAAGCCTCGAGCAGGCGTTCCGCCGGGCGTTCCGGGCCGACCGCATCGCCGCGTTCGGCGGGGCCTTGGTGGTCAACCGGCCGCTGGACCGGGCCACGGCCGAGGCCGTGGTGGAGCAGTACCTGGAGGTGGTCGCGGCACCCGACTACGAGGAGGGGGTGGTCGAGATCCTCAAACGCCGTAAGGACCTTCGCATCCTGGCCGTGCCCCGCATGGACCGACTGGCCGAGTACCGAACCCGCCGGTTCGTGGACTTCAAGAGCCTGATCGACGGGGGCCTCATCGTGCAGCAGTCGCCCCTGAACGCCATCCAGAGCCCCTCCGATTTTCAGCCGGCCGTGGCCACCCACGAGGGCCGGGAGTACCGGGTGAACCGCGAACCGACCCCCGCGGAGCTCGCGGATCTCTTCTTCGGCTGGTGCGTGGAACAGGGGGTCACGTCGAACTCCGTGCTCTACGTGAAGGACCGGTGCACGGTGGGAATCGGCACCGGGGAGCAGGACCGGGTGGGGGTGGCCGAGATCGCGGTGTTCAAGGCCTACACCAAATACGCCGACGCCCTGTGCTACGACCGCCACGGGCTGCCCTACAAGGACCTCGAGCTGCGGGTCCGCAAGGGGGAGGCCGACCAGGCCCTGCTCGACGAGATCCAGGAGGAAACCCGCCGGGCCAAGGGCGGGCTCATCGGCTCGGCCATGATCAGCGACGCCTTCTTCCCCTTCCGCGACGGGGTGGACGTGGGGCTCCGGGAGGGGGTCACGGCCGTGTGCCAGCCCGGTGGGGCCAACCGGGACTGGGAGGTGATCGAGGCCGTGAACGAGGCCGGTGCCACCATGGTGTTCACCGGGCAGAGGTGCTTCAAGCATTAATGTGCGGACGTCGGGACGGTAGGACGTTCGGACGGAACGATCGGGGGGCGGCGGGATGAGAAACGGGACACCCCTCCCCACGGAGAGACCCATGACGCTATCGCAGAAGGCCCGTTCCTTCACCGAGTCCGTCATCCGAGAGATGACCCGCCACGCCGTGGCCCACGGGGCGGTGAACCTGGCCCAGGGGTTCCCCGATTTCCCCTGCCCCCGGGAACTCAAGGACGCCGCGTGCCGGGCGATCCAGGACGACATCAACCAGTACGCCATCACCTGGGGCGCCCGGCCGTTCCGGGAGGCCCTGGCGGAGAAGACCCGCCGGTTCCTGGGGATCGAGGTGGACCCGGAGGCCGAGATCACCGTGACCTGCGGATCCACCGAGGCCATGATCGCGAGCCTCCTGGCCGTGGTGGATCCCGGGGACGAGGTGGTGGTGTTCGAGCCCTTCTACGAGAACTACGGGCCCGACGCGATCCTGTGCGGCGCCACGCCCCGGTACGTGGCCTTGCGGCCCCTGGAGGAAGGGGGCGTGCGCCGCTGGACCTTCGACCCGGACGACCTCGCCCGGGCGTTCTCCCCCCGCACCCGGGCCGTGGTCTTGAACACCCCCCAGAACCCCACGGGCAAGGTGTTCACGGCGGAAGAACTCGGGACCGTGGCCTCCCTGTGCCGGGAGCACGACGCCGTGCTCGTGACCGACGAGATCTATGAGCACATCGTGTTCGACGGCCGCAGGCACGTGGCCCCCATGACCCTTCCGGGCATGCGGGACCGCACCATCGCGATCAGCGGCCTCAGCAAGACCTACTCGGTCACCGGTTGGCGCATCGGGTACGCCATCGCCTGCCCCGAACTCACGGCGGGCATCCGGAAGGTCCACGACTTCCTTACGGTAGGCGCCGCGGCCCCCCTCCAGGAGGCCGGCGCCGTGGCTTTGGGGCTGCCCGAGACCTACTATCGCGACCTCGCGGCCCTCTACCAGGCCAAGCGGGACCGGTCCGTTCCTCGGCTCGAGGCTCTGGGGTTTCGGTGCTTCCCTCCGGAGGGGGCCTATTACGTCATGGCCGACATCTCGGGGTTCGGGGCGAAGGACGACACCGCCTTCGCCCTGGAGCTCGTGCGGCACGCCGGGGTCGCGGTGGTTCCCGGGTCGAGCTTCTTCTCCGACCCGGCACTGGGGAGAACCCTGGTGCGGTTTTGCTTCTGCAAGCGGGACGAAACCCTGGACGAGGCGCTCGACCGCCTGGAGCGCTGGGCCCGGGCGGGAGCCGGGTAGCCGAGCCCAGGGGCTGGCTCCCTATTCCTGTCTCGCTCCCGCCTCCGCCCAGATCGCCCCGGCCGAGGAGGTGCCGATCCGGTCGGCCCCGGCGGCGAGAAACGCCAGGGCCTGCTCCAGGGTCCGGATCCCCCCCGAGGCCTTCACCCCGCACCGGCCGCGGGCCACCTGCCGAAGCAGCCGCACGTCGTCCAGGCTCGCGCCCCGTGGCCCGAACCCGGTGGACGTCTTCAGGAAGTCGGCCCCGCAGCCGAGCGCTAGGGCCCCGGCTTCCTTGAGCCGGGGTGGATCGAGGTAGGCCGTCTCGAGGATCACCTTGAGCACCCGTTCCCCCGCCGCCGTCCTGAGGGTGCGCAGTTCCTCGGCCACGGCCCGGTAGCGCCCCTCGAGAAACCACCCGACATTCCAGACCGCGTCCACCTCCTCGGCCCCGTCGCGAAGGGCCTGCTCCACCTCCGCCGCCTTGGCCCCGGTGGACGAGGTGCCCAGGGGGAACCCGGCCACGGTCACCACCCGAACCCCGGTTCCCCGCAGGTGCCCCGCCGCCTCGGCCACCCGGCACGGGCTCACGCACACCCCGAGCCAGCCGTGTTCGGCCGCCTCCCGGCACAGCGCCTCCACCTGGCCGGCCGAGGACACCGGGGAAAGAAGCGTGGACTCCAGGGCCCCCCTAAGCCGATCGAGATCCATGGCGGTTTCTCCTACTACGACCAACGGAAAGTGTTGTCAGATCCCCGGCGTTACAACGGAAACCCGCGGGTGGGGGGCTGGTGGAGAGCCGGGTGCGGCCCCTTGCCTCGCCGCGCCATCACCACGCCCGGATCGCTTTGAAAGGTTCGGAACGTCCGCCACCCCCGCCCCGCCCTGCCGAGCCGACAACGGCATGGAAAGGCGCGGCGATCCGGTGCCGCACTCGCGCCCGGCCGTAACCAGTCCCCCACCCGCCCCCCGGCAATACTTTTGAAGGTATTGGTAACGCTTCGAAGGAACTTCGGTCCACGATCGCCGGTCGGTGGTCCCCGGTCCCTCAGCCCATGGCGCGGCGGTCCTCCCTGCGGCCGAAACCGGGTCAAGCCCCAAGGCTCAACCTTCCCCTGCCGATTGCCGATCCGAACGGGCACCGGGTAGGCTTGAGACAAAGGACACCGCGATGCGCATCCGGAACGCTTTCCTCCTGATCGGCCTTCTCCTCCTCGCCTCGTGCGCGGCCCATCTCGACGCCCGCACCGACGACGAGGTGCCCCCGCGGTTTTCCCACCTCCTCGCGGAAGCCGACCGGCGCGTCGGCCAGTTCGTGGTGATCGGCGGGGTGGTGGAGGAGGTCCGGGCCACCGAAACCGGCACCGAACTGCGGCTCCTCCACAAACCCATCGACGGGTGGGACCGGCCCCGCACCGACCGTCTGGGCGACGGCCGCATCCTCGCCCAGTATGACGCCGAACTGGATCCGCGGCTGTTCTCCCCCGGCCGGGCCGTCACCGTGGTTGGGGAACTCGCGGGCACGGCCGAACGAACCGAGGGGGACGCCACGCGCCGGTACCTCGTCGTCAAGGCCGCCGAGGTGCGGGCCTGGTCCCGCCGGGAACTCGCCCGGACCCCGTTTTCCCGCGCGGAAGCCTGGTATCCCCCCTGGTACGACCCGGCCGTGGGCACCCGGCCGTGGTGGTGGTGACTCCGCGGGGACGCGCGGATGCGTGGACGTGCGAAGGGTACTTCTTCCGCTCGTATGCCTCCCGGGATCCAAGCGCCCGGGGGCCACCCGTCCCGTCACCCGAACGGCGCGGCAAGCCAGCGCTCCACGTCGCCCTCCGGTTCGGGCTCGAACCCGAAGGCCGCGTGCCACATGGCCGGGGTTTCCATGCAGAGGTAGAGCCGCAAACCCTCTCCCGCCCGGCGGCGGATCCGGTCGGCCAAGAACCGGTAGGCGTCGCGCCGTAGCGGCCAGAAGTACCGGAGCTTCCCGTCCGGCCCGGGAACGTGCTCCCCGAAAAACGCCCTCGCGCCCCGGAGTTTGGGGCCCCAGCGCTCCAGGAACCGCCGGGGGAACCGAAGCGTGCCGAGGCTCACCCAGGCCACCCGGTCGGCGGGCACGGCCGAAAACAGGGCCTCCACGACATCGGCGTAGGCCTCCCGCCACCCCGGCTCCAGGATCACCGGATCGAAATGGAACGCCACCCGATACCCGGCCCGCACGGCCGCCGCGGCCGCGGCGAGGCGCCGGTCCAGGGGGGCGGTGCCCGGCTCGTCCGTGCGGATCCGCTCCGGGGGGTTCACCGACCAGGCCACCACCAGGTTGGGGAGGGGCTCCAGACCCAGGAGACCGTCGATGCGGTCGCTCTTGGTCTTGAGCTCCAGGGTCACCCGCGGGTGGGGGGCCACCAGGTCCCGGAGCCACCGGGCGTGGCCGGTCCAGGGGTCCAGCGCCAGGCTGTCGGCGAACTCCCCGGTGCCGAGCCGGACCGGGCCGGGCCAGGCCTCCAGGGCTTCCCGAAACTCGGCCTCGGCGTCGGCCAGGTTGGCGTAGACGGTCAGGGGCTCCTCGGGCGCGTAGAACCGAAGGAAACAGTACGTGCACCCGAACGGGCACTGAAACGCCGGGGTCAGCACCCAATACCCGCACCGCACCACCCCCGGGCTGCAGGGGCAGGGCTTCAGGAACCGGCCGGGGTCGCGGGTCACATGCGCCGTGCGTCGGCCGCGGGGGCCGGGGGCCCCTTGGGGCCGCACCTCCACCGGCACCTCGTCCCCCACCCGGCCGAGGAATGCCCGGGTGAAGGGCAGGTCCCGGACGTCCTCGTCTACCACGATGCGCGAAAAGGGCCGGGTCACCCGAGAAACTCCGCCAGGGCGTCCCAGGCCCCCGATTCGGCCGCCCGCCGGGCCTCGCCGAGACGGCGGGCGAGCTCCTCCAGGCTCCGGAACGCCACCGCGCACCGCAGTTCTCCCCCCTCGAAATGCTGGGGCGCCTCGACCCGCACCCCCTCGGGGAGCTCCAGATCCTTCACCACCCGGCGAAACCGCCCCTCCCAGCGGGTCACCGTGGGAAACCGGCGGGCCCGCAGTTCGGCACGCAGGCCCTCGGGCGTCCCCTTCCACTCCCACAGCCCCTCGGCCCGGAGCCATCCCTCCACCTCGGCCCCCTCGGCCCAGGCGCACTCCAGGGCCAGACGCGCCAACTCGGCGAACCGGTTCCCCCCGAGCCGCCAGGCCGAAAGCCAGGTGAGCACCGACACGGCCTCGGGCTCCGGCACCCCGGCCAGGGCCCGGGCCGCGGCGGCCGGAACCCGGCCCTCCACCACGCCATCCCGGAGGGGCTCGGGCAACCCGGCGAACCACAGGGCGTCGCGGGCCGCCTGGGGCCGCGGGGCGAGTCCAAGGCGGGGGAACACGGTCTCGGCCAACCCCTCCAGGGCTTCCCCGGTGTCGGCCGTGCGCCGCCGCAGGTAGAGCCCCGCCTCCACGGGGTTCCAGGGCCGGTGGTCGGCGTGGTCCGCGAGGAGGAGGTCCCACAGGGCCGGCCCCTCGAGGTCGGTGATCCGCACCGGAACCGACGACGCGCCGACCCGGCGCAGGGCATCGAGCCGGCGGTGGCCCGCCACGACGGTAAGCCCTCCCCCCTCCTCCCGGACCCACAGGGGCCGAAGCACGCCCACGCGGGCGACGCTCTCGGCCAGCCGGGCCCGCTCCTCCCCGGGCGGCCACGAAAACGAGTAGCGTTCCGGATCCGGGCGCAGCGCGTCCGGTTCCACCAGGGTCAGCCGATCCGTTCCCGCCACGCCAACGCCTCCTGCCGGGAGTGCTCGAACACCCGGGCCCTCTCCGTCTGGCCCCGCTTCCGGGCCCCCAGGGCCACCACCCGCGCCTTCTCGGCCAGGGTCTCGAGGGCCCGGGCCCGGAGCCGGTCGGGCACCTCGGGGTCGTAGGCCACCTTCCACAGGGCCCGTACCCGGAACCGGTCGAGCCCGAAGTGGGCCTGGGAGAGTTGGCCCGGGTGGCCGTTTCGCTTGACGATGAGCCGCTCGGGCACGAGCAACACCGGGTGCCGGGCCGCGAGCCGGAGCCAGAGATCGTAATCCTCGCAGGCCGGCAGGCTCTCGTCAAAGCCCCCCAGGGCCTCGAACACCTCGCGCCGCATCAGGATCGAGGAGGGGCTGATGATGCAAAGGGGCAGGCAGCGCTCGAAGATCCAGCCCGAGTACTTGGCGTGGATCTTCCGGGGATTCGCCCAGCGACCGTTGCGGTACCAGATCTCCTCGGTGTAGGCGGCCGGGTGGTCGGGGTGGGCCGCCAGGGCCTCGAGCTGGCGCTCGAGCTTCCGGGGGAGCCACCTATCGTCGGAGTCGAGGAACGCGAGCCACTCCCCCGAGGTTTCGGCCGCCCCCCGGTTTCGCGCCGCGCTCGCGCCCCGGTTCTCCTGGACCACGATCCGGAGCCGGGGGTCGGGAAACCGCGCCGCCAGGTGCTCGGCGGTGCCGTCGGTGCTGCCGTCGTCGACCACCACGAGCTCGAGGTCGGGGAAGGTCTGTTCCAAAACGCTCGCGACCGCCTCGTCCACCAGGCCGAGGCGGTCGTGGGTCGGGATCACCACGGAGACGTGGGGCATGGGGTGTCCGCTGGGGGGTACCGTGAATCGTGAAGTCGTGAATCGTTGGGCCGGTCGGCCTCGTTCAGCACGTTCGTCGAGCGCCGCGGGGGAACGAGAGGACTCCGGCGCGGCTCCCTCCGCGCCCTCCGTGGTTCCCCCTTAGCCCTTCTGCCAGCGCTCCAGGAGCTTCGTGCCCGTCAGTTTCCGGAAGTTGGGCTCGGCCGCCCCCACCTCCCGGCCCCCGCCGTGGACCAGATTGTACCCGGCCACCCGGCCCTGGTCCCGGGCGCTCTCCCACCCGAAGTTCCCCCGGATCCAGCCGTGCTCGCTGTCGAACACCCGGGCCACGTCGCCCGCCGCGTAGATGTTGTCGAAGTTGGTCCGGAGTTCCCGGTCCACCACCACCCCCCCGTCCACCAGGAGCCCGCTCCCCGCCAGGTACTCGACGGCGGGTTCCAGGGCCCCGGCCTCGCACACGAGCCCCGCGTCGATGGCCCGGCGGGACGAGGTGACCACCCGGTAGCCCTCGCCGTTTCGGTCGAGGATGTCCAGCACGGTCTCGTCGAACAGCACCTCCACCTTCTCGGAAAGCAGCTTTTCGAGCACGTCGGCCCGGGCCACCGGCGACCCCGGCGGCCAAAACCGGGTGTGGCTCGTGAGGTACACCACCCGGCACCCCCGCAAGGCAAAGGCCCGGACCACCTCGAGCCCGGTGTGCCCCTCCCCCTCCACGAGCACCCACTGCCCCGCTCCGGTCGCCGCGCCGGCCAGCCGGATCGCGTCGGCAAACGAGTTCAGCGTGAACACCTTGTGCCGGAGTTCGGCCGCCCGCCGGCCCATGCGCGGCGCCGCCCCCGTGGCGATGAGGAGCCGGTCGAAGTAGAGGCTCGTGCCGTCGCTGAGGAGCACCCGGGACTCGTGGGGGAACACCCGGTACACCCGGGCCCCGGCCCGGACCTCCGTTTCG
>NZ_BAAHFQ010000013.1:0-53099 GCF_054681715.1 Deferrisoma sp. | reverse complement strand
GACCCCTTCGCGCACCTGGCGCACCACCCGGATGCGCAAGGCTTCCTGAGCTTTTTTGTCGAGCGCTCGATTATCTGTTCTCCGTTTGCATTTCATGCACTCATACTAGCATATCAGGCAATACTTTTGAAGGTCTTAGTATTACTCCGGCGGCCAAAAAGACACGGTCGGGGGCATGGGGCCTGCTGGAGCGCCGGGCGTGGCTCCTACAGTGGCCGGATGCCGCACTCACGCACGGCCGGAAGCAGGCCCCATGCCCACGCGATCTCCTTGCGCGCCTCTATTGGCGCCGGATTAATAGGACGCGTGGACGCCGGCGGGGTGCGGCACCCCGGGTCAAAGCCCCCGGCCGCGCTCCAGGGCCGCCGCGGGCACGGCCACCCCGGAGGTTTCTTCGACCCACTCGGCGCCCCGGCGGGCGAACGGGAGGAGGACGAGGCGCGCGGCCCGCACCCGAAGACGTGCGCTCAGCACCGACGCCGCCTTTCCCCGCTGGCTACCCGCCAGTTCCGCGAGCACGGGCTTTAGCGCCTGGGCCGCCTCGGAAAGCGGCAGGCGCACCGCCTCCGCTTCGGCCGGCCCCGCCGGGAGCCGCGTCGCGTCGCCCCCTGCCACGGATCCGAGGGTCAGGTTGCGGGCGGCCCGCAAGAAGAGCCTCGGATGGAGCTTGAACGCCGGGATCCGAACGAGCGGGGGGGTGCGATCGTCCCCGGGATTCGGGGTCCAGTAGGGCACGGCCCACCGCACCATGTCGGCCTGGCTCCGGAATGAAAGCCCCCTAGCCCCGATCTCGAGCTCCCAGACCGGAAGGTACCGCACTCCGGAACCGTGGGAAACCCTGACCCGAAACGCCAGGGGCTCGAGTCTGCGGCGCCCCGGGACCCACCCCCTGCCGCACCGCCCGCACCAGAACCCCACCGCATGGGGCACCGCGGGCAGGTCGGCCGCGCACTCGGGACACCGAAGGGGAAGGAACCGGGGAGCCCACGGCCGGGGAGGCTCATCCAGGGCCCGCCGGAGCGCAAGGGCCTCCCCTCCGGCAAGGGCCCCCCCGGGCCCGTCGGGGAAGAGCGGGAGCAAGGCCCACCCCCCGCCGCGCCGTTCCAACGCGAAGGGGACCCACAGGACGGCCGTCACCTCCCCGACGAACCGCCGGAGCGGCGCGGCCTCGCCGCCGGCGGCCTCGGCCTGGGTCTCGGCCTCGTCCACCACCTGGGCCACCGCCCGGTCGGGCCACACGACCCGCCCCTTGACGGGGGGGCCGAGCCGGAACCGCACGGCCTGCGGCCTCACGCCGAGGTGCGAGCCCTCCCGGAGCCCCGCACGGCCGGGCCCGGTACCGTCGAGCAGGCTCCCCCGGGCTCCCGAGGCGAACAGCCGGTACCACAGCCCCCGAAACCGCCAGTAGGGGACCCACACGAGCCCCGGGGGCGCCGCCCCCTCCCACGGCCAGTGGTACCCCAGGAAGTCCCGGGGCCGAACGTACAGCCCGGTGCGGCAGAAGGCGCACCGGAGCACCGGATCGCCGACCCCCAGCTCCACCTCGGCCCCGCATTGGGGGCAGCCGGCCGACGCCTCGGGAAACCCGCTCAGGTCTTCAGCTTCTGGCCGCATGCGTTACAGTAGACGGCCTCCGGCCGGTTCTCGGCGCCGCACCCTCCGCAGACCCGGGGCGCGGGCCTCTCGCCCGCCGGGGCGCCGCAGGCCGGGCAGAACCGGGCCTTTGGCGTGAGGTTTTTCCCGCACCGGCCGCAGCGGCGGGTGACGAGGATCTGATGCCCGCAGTGGGGGCAAAACCGGGCCTCGGGGCCCACCGGCAGTCCGCACTCCGGGCACGAAGCCCCCTCGGCGCGCGCCGCTCCCCCGGCCACGCCCCCCAGGAACCCCGGCAGGAGCATCCCGAGCCCGAGCCCGATGGCCCCCTCGGCGGCCCCTCCTCCCCCGTCGGCCGCCCGCTCGAGGGCCTCGGCCGCCTTGAGTTTCACCAGATCGTCCAGCCGGTTTCCCACGGCCCCCAGGCGGCTTCGGTCGTCGATGGCCTGCTGCACGTCGTCCGGGGGGGTGATGGCGTTGATGTAGAGCCGCCCGAGTTCCAGGCCGTAGCCGGCGAGATCCCGGGCCAACCGCTCCCGGAGACCGTCGGCCAGTTCCCCGTACCGGGTGGGCAGATCCAGGACCGAATCGAGGTGCTCGCCCAGGTGGTCGTTGAGCCGCGACACGATGACCTCGCCCAGGTACGCCTCCAGGGCGTCCACCGTGTACGACGCCTCGGTGCCCACGAGGGTGTTCACGAACAGCACGGGCTGGGTCACCCGGACGTCGCAGATCCCGTGGGCGCGGAGCCGGATCAGCCCGAACTCCCGATCCCGGAACGCCACCGGGTCCCGTGTGCCCCACCGCAGGTTCGGGAACACCTTGAGGTTCACGAAGTACACCTCGGCCCGGAACGGGCTCGTGAACCCCCACGGCAGGGCCAGGGCCTTGGTGAGGAGCGGCACGTTCTTGGTGACCAGGGTGTGCCGACCCGGCCCCAGGGCGTCGCAGGCCACCCCGCCCGAGTAAAACACCGCGGCCTGGCTGTCGCGCACGATCACCTGGGCCCCGATCTTGAACTCGCCCGACCCCCGTTCGGGGATCCGGTGAGCCACCACCCGGCCGGATGGGTCAAACCATTCGATGACTTCCAAAAAGACGACGTTGTCCGTTCCCATGGGGTGCCTCGCCAAACGCGAACCGGCCCGGATCGTCTAAGCGATCCGGGCCGGTTTCGTTGCCGTCCCTTTCCCGACCTAGCCCTCCTTGGCCTTGCGCTTCGCCGCCCGGGCGGCCCGGGCCTGCACCAGCTTGTCGGCCAGGCCGAGCTCCGCCGCCATCCGCTTGCGCTGCTCCGAGTACTCCTCGGACACGAGCGGCGTGTTCTTGGGCAGGCCGAACATCTCCAGATATTCCTTGGGCGTGAGCCCATGGGCCGTGGAGAGGTGGCGCTTCAGGGTCTTCATACCCTTGCCGCAGAGCATGCAGTAGATCTTGTCTTTGCCGAACGCCACCTCCGGAGGCACGACGGGGGTGGCCGGCGCCGGGGCGCCCTCGGCTACCACTTGGGCTTCCGCCGACTCCTCCTCCACCTCCTCCCCCGCCAGGGAGGCGAGTTTCTTGTACACCTTGTCGATCTCCGCCAACAGGTCCTCCTGACCCATCTCGTTCATCGAGGCGTGGGAGGCCACGATGTCGGCCGTCAGTTGCAGCAGCAGTCGCTTGTCCATTTCATCCTCCTTTGGAATCGGTCCGGTAGATTTCGTCTATATAGCTCAGGTTCATACATTGTGCAAGCCTGTACCAAGCATTTTTCCTTGATCCCCCGATCCAGATCTTGGGACTTCGGTTCGAACTTCCCAGGTGTCGAGGGATCACTCCACAACTGATCCACGCCCGCCCCACAGTCACCCTCGCTGTTTCGGTGTTGGACAAGGGCCCGCCGGGTCGCTTGCAGCGGCGGCCTGCGGTGGTACCATCGTGCCGGCGACGAATTCTTCTTCCCCTTACCCACGAGGAGGCCCAATGCATCCCACCGATCTTCGCGAGGCACTCGACCAAGCCATCCGTGCCGAAGAAGAAGCCTGCAACTTCTACGAAGGGGCGGCCCAGAAGACCGACCACCCCGGCGGCCAAGCCATGTTCAGGGAACTGGCGGCGTTCGAGCGCCACCACCGCCAGCATCTCGAGGAGCTGCGCGAGGCGCTCCTCCACGAAAGGCCGTGGCCGGAGTATCAACCCCGGGACCTCCCCCCTCGGCGGGCCGAGGGCGATACGCCCGCGTCCACCCCGTCGCCCCACGCCGACGCGCTTGAGGCCCTGCGGATCGCGGTGGAAACCGAGGCCGAAGCCGAGCAGCGGTACCGCCGACTCGCCGACCAGGCGCCGGACCGGCAAGGCCGCGAGCTGTTCCTGCGACTGGCCGAGGAGGAGGCGATGCACCGCAAGGTGTTGGAAGACCAGTCCTACGCGCTTTCCAACCGCGGCGTCTGGCTGTGGGGGGACTGATGGAGAAACGGGTCCTTTTCGTCCACGGAAGCCCCCGGAAAGGAGGAAACACCGACGCCCTCGTGGGGAGGCTGGAGGCCCTGCTGGCCGGCCTCCCGATCCGGGCCGAACACCTCCGGTGTTCGGAGCTCACGGTGAAACCCTGCACCGGGTGCGGCGCGTGCGGCCGTACCGGGGAGTGCGTGCTCACGGGCGACGAAATGCCCCGGGTGTACGAGGCCGCGGACCGCGCCGACGCCCTCGTGGTGGCGAGCCCCGTTTACTTCCTCGGGCCCCCCGCGCCCCTCAAGGCGGTGATCGACCGGTTCCAGCCCTATTGGTCCCGGATTCACCTCCTCGACCGGCCGCCGCCCCGGGAGCGGGTGGCCGCCGTGCTCTCCACCGCCGGCGCCCCGTCCCACTCGGTGTTCACCTGCCTGCACCGGATCCTCGACGCATGGTTCGAGGTGCTCGGCGCCCGGGCCGTGGCGAACCTGTTCCTCGAAGGCGCCGACGAGGCGGGGTCGGCGGAACGCGATTCGAGGGTGGAGTCCGACCTTCCCGTGGTGGCCAAACGGCTCGTCACCCACCTGGGGCTCGAAGGTCCCTGATCGCCCGCACCCGTTTCATGGGATTTTAAGGTCCGTTTCATTGCCTCCTCATCCTTGGGGCTTATATTGGGGCCGCCGTTCCGGCGGCCCTCTCCGCACTTTTCCCAATCGCCGAAAGGAGGTCGGACACCATGGACACGACGCGGATCTCGGCACGGGGGTGGCTCGCACTGTTCCTTGGGCTTGCGCTCCTCGCCGGGCACACGGCCTGGGCCCGCGGAGCGCCCGAGAGCTTCGCCCCCCTAGTGGAGAAGCTCAAACCGTCGGTCGTGAACATCTCGACGACCAAGGTGGTGAAGACCCGCCGGCTGTTCCGGGACTTTCCCCGGTTCGGACCCAACGACCCGTTCCGCCGGTTCTTCGGCGACGACTTCTTTGACCGGTTCTTCGGGGACCAGCCAAGGGAGTTCAAGACCCAAAGTCTCGGGTCCGGGTTCATCTGGGACGAGGAGGGCTACATCCTGACCAACAACCACGTGGTGGAGAGCGCCGACGAGATCGTCGTGCGCCTGTCGGACGAGCACGAGTTCAAGGCCGAGATCGTCGGCACCGATCCCAAGACCGACCTCGCCGTGATCAAGATCGATCCGAAGGATGTTCGGCTCCAGCCCGTGAAGGTCGGCGACAGCGACAAGATCCGGGTCGGCGACTGGGTCGTGGCCATCGGGAACCCTTTCGGGTACGGCCACACCGTGACCGCCGGGATCATCAGCGCCAAGGAGAGGGTGATCGGGGCCGGGCCCTACGACAACTTCCTCCAGACCGACGCGGCGATCAACCCGGGCAACTCCGGCGGCCCCCTGTTCGACATGGAGGGCCGGGTGGTCGGGATCAACACCGCCATCGTCGCCGGAGGCACCGGGATCGGGTTCGCGATCCCGGTGAACATGGCCAAGGAGATCGTGCCCCAACTCAAGGAGCGGGGCCGGGTGACCCGGGGCTGGCTCGGGGTGATGATCCAGGAGGTCACGAAAGAACTCGCGGACCAGTTCGGCCTCGACGAGCCCGAGGGGGCGTTGGTGTGGGACGTCGTCCCGGACGGACCGGCGGACAAGGCCGGCATCGAGCGGGGGGACATCATCGTGGAGTTCGACGGGGTCTCGATCGACAAGATGCACAAGTTGCCGCGCATCGTGGCCGAGCACGCCCCGGGCAGCGAGGTGGATGTGGTGGTGCTCCGAAAGGGCGAGCGCAAGACCTTCCGGGTGAAGCTCGGAGAACTCAAGGAGGAGGAACTCGCCGGCGAGGCCACGGTGGAAGAGGAACTGGGCCTGACGGTCCAGGAGATCACCCCCGAACTCCAGAAACACCTGGGGCTCGACACCGACGAGGGGCTGGTGGTGTCCGGGGTTGAGCCTGGAAGCCCGGCAGCCGAGGCGGGACTGCGCCGCGGCGACATTCTGCTCGAGGTCAATCAGGAGTCCGTCGGATCGATCGAGGAGTACCGGAAGGCCCTACGGGAGGCCAAGGGGAAGGGCAGCGTGCTCTTCCTGGTGAAGCGCGGAGTCGGAACGCTCTACGTGGTCGTGCCGCTTTCGAAGTAACTTCCGCGAGGCGGCTGGGCTGCTCGGCAGCTAGGCGGCTAAGAGCATAAGAGCTTCCGGCCCGCGGCCTACGGAACTCCCGAGTGACACCTGGGCCCGGGGCCGGTTCGACCGGTCCCGGGCCTTCGTTGACAACCCCGCGGAATCGGCTAGGTTGGGGGCCGTTGGGGCATCGGCGGCCAGTCCGGTGGCCGTCGACCGGGGCCGAAACCGGTGGTTTCAGACGAAGGAGGGTGTGTCATGGGAGCGCTTCGCAAAGGTTTCCTTTCCGCACTGCTCGGTTCCGCTCTCGCCGCCGCGGCCTGGGCCGCCACGATCCAGCCCGGCGAGATCCGCGTGGTGGAGGGGCGCATCGCGGCCGTGGACGTGGCGTACCGGTCCGTGGTCCTCGAGGTCCCGACCCCCAAGGGGGACCTGACCGTGGGCGTCACCCTGGACGAGGGCGTGGAACCGCGCGCCGACGGGCAGCCCCTCTCCCTCGGAAATCTCCAACCCGGAGAAACCGCGCGCCTCAAGTACACCCGGCGCGACGACACACTGGTGGGGCTCGATTTGGTGGTGCGCCGGTGAACAAGCGACCGGCGACAACCTGGCTGGCCGCGTTGCTCCTTTTTGCCGCGGCCTGGCCGGGCACGGCCACGGACCGAGAACCTCTCAAGGCCGTGCAGGTGTTCGTCGCGTTCGGGCAACTCGTGTCCCCGGCCGAGCGGGAGGGCTATCTGCGCGAGCGGGCCGGCACCCCCGTGGAGGGGGCCGGCGCGGTCGAGGCGCTCCTGCCCCGCACGTACTACGACACCTCGGTGCCCGACCGGAACCCGGGCGTGCTGCTGCTTCAGGTCTCACCGGGCCGCAAGGTGGCCTGCGGCCTCCCGCGACTCCCCGACGCCGAAGACCGGAACGACCTGCGGGAGGGGACGAGGGTGTCGTTCCGGGGCACCCTGGTCGATGCCCACGACTGGGGCGAATGGACCACGCTCTATCTGGCTGACTGCTCCGTGGTTGGACTTCCGTAGGGCCGAACCGCCTAGGCCGGCGACGCCGACCGAGCGCGCCGCCGGCCGTTGCTTTTCAGAATTCAGAGTTCAGAGGGCAGATGTCAGAAACCCCCTGTCCTCCGTCGTCTGTCTACTGACTCCTGGCACGGGCGCCGCTCCTGCCCTTAACTCTGACTCGGACGTTCCTGTCCTGCGCCGCGGGGCCCCAAAGGGTCCTTGGGGAGATTCCAAGGAACTTCGGCTAGGCGGCTGGGCTGCTCGGCAGCTAGGCGGCTAAGAACATTCGGGATTCCGGCGCCATCGCGCCGGCCAAGCCGGGGGAGCGGCTTCCGAGCCGCGACCGATGTTCCTGCGGGCCTTCGGCCCGGGCGTTGCCTTCCTCCGTTTGTCGGGCCCCGCAGGGGCCCGGGGGGCCACCATGGACCTTGTTCGCCGGCTGACTCGGTGGGTCGGGATGCCGACCTGGAGCCGCGACCCGGCCGGGGTGGAGCGGTTCCTCCGGGAGCTCGATCCGCTCTTCCGCGACCTCGGCGCCGCAACCGAGCTCGTTTCCCTGCCGGCCTGGCGCACCCGGGACGAGGCCGGGGAAGCCGCGACGTTCGTGCCGGCCCCGGCCCTTTGGGCGACCCGAAGGCCCGAGGCCCCCTGCCGGGTGCTCTTGGTCGCCCACGCCGACACGGCCCTCCCACCCTCCGCCCCCTCTCCCCCCGATTCCCCGAGATCGGACCGGTTGGGGGGTGCGGGAGCCCTCGACGACAAAGGGGGCATTCTGGTGCTGTGGGAGGCCCTCCGGCGCTACGAAGCCGGTTCCGGCACCTCGCCGGAGATCGGATGGTCGGTCTGGATCGCCCCCGAGGAGGAACTGGGATCCCCCTGTTCGGGGCCGGAACTCCAAAGGCGTGCCGCCGGCCACGACCTCGCCCTCGTGTTCGAACCCTCCCACCCCGACGGGGCCCTTGTTTCCGACCGCGACGGGTCCGGAAACTACATTGCGGTGGTTCGCGGGCGGCGGGCCCACGCGGGCCGAAACCCGGAACAGGGGCGAAACGCCGTCCACGCGCTGGCCGCCCTGGTCGTGGAACTGGACGAACTCGGGAGAGCCGACCCGGAGCTTCGGATCAACGTCGGGGAGATCCGGGGCGGAGAGGCGGTCAACGTGATCCCCGACCGGGCGGTGGCCCGGTGGAACGTGCGGGCCAGGACCCCGGAGGCGGCGGCCCGGTTCGAGAAGGCCCTGGCGGCCGTGCATGCCCGGGTGGCGGCCCGGTTCGGGGTGGGGATCGAGATCGAGGGCCGGTTCGGCCGGCCGCCCCGCCGGCTGGACGCCAGGGCCGAAGCCCTGTACCGGGCGTTGGCCGCCTGCGCCGCGGACCTGGGCCGGGAGCTCCCCTGGAGGCCGAGCGGAGGGGTTTCGGACGCCAATTTGCTCACCGCACTGGGCCTCCCCTGCGCCGACGGCCTCGGCCCCCGGGGAGACGGTATGCACACGGCGGAGGAGTGGGTGGCCGTGGAGAGCCTCGAGGAGCGGGCCGCATTGGTGCACGCCTTCCTGTGTCGGCTCGAGGCCGGAGTTCCGTGGAACTCCGGCTAGGCGGCTCGTCGGCCAGGCGGCCGGGCAGCCGGGATCGCCGTTGGACCCCGCCGAAAACGCTGGCCCCACCGGGGGCTTCGTCCCGGCCGCGGCCCTTCCCGCGGCAAGGCCCCGGAGCGGCCTCTGATAGGAGAGAGCCCTTGGACACCTTGAACCCTTTCCGATCCGACCCCGTGGTCCAAAAGCTCCGGGAAGGGCTGCTCCGGAGGATCGCCGAACTCCAGGCCGACCTGAGGGGCGTGCGCCCCCCGGACCCCGCGCGGGCCGAGGCCGCCAGGGCGCGGATCGAGGCGTGGTCCGAACTCCGGGGAGGGCCCCTCGCCCTCCCCTACCTGGCCACCGGCCGGGGCCGGGGGCCCCTGGTCGAGCTCGTGGACGGCAGCGTCAAATACGACATGATCGGGGGGATCGGGGTCCACTTCCTGGGCCACGGCCACCCGGCCCTCCTCGAGGCCGCCATCGACGCGGCCCTCGAGGACGTGGCCATGCAGGGGAACCTCCAGCAGGGCGGGGTCGTGCCGGCCCTGGGCGAGGACCTCCTCCGGCTCGCGAACGAGGGGGGCGCGGCCCTTCGGCACGTGTTCTTCACCACGAGCGGGGCCATGGCCAACGAGAACGCGCTCAAGCTCGCGTTCCACCGCCACGCGCCGGCCGACCGCCTTCTCGCCTTCGACGGCGGGTTCGCGGGCCGCACCCTGGCGCTCGCATGGGTGACCGACCGGCCGGGCTACCGCACGGGCCTCCCCCCCACCCTGGCCGTGGACTACGTGCCGTTCTTCGACCCCGGGGATCCCGAGGGGAGCACGGCGCGAGCCCACGAGGCCCTTTGCCGTCACCTCGATCGCTACCCCGGTCGCCACGCCGCCATGATCTTCGAACTGGTGCAGGGGGAACGGGGGTTCTACCCGGGGAGCCCGGCGTTTTTCCGTCCCCTCATGGCCGAACTGCGGGACCGCGGCGTCGCCGTCGTGGTGGACGAGATCCAGACCTTCGGCCGCACCCACGCCCCCTTCGCGTTTCAGCACTTCGGGCTCGACGACCTCGTGGACCTCGTGACCGTGGGCAAGATGACCCAGGTGTGCGCCACCCTGTTTCGGCCGGAGTACCGGCCCCCGGCGGGCCTGGTGAGCCAGACCTTCACCGGGGCCACCGCCTCCTTCTGGGTGGGCCGGGCCGTCGTCCGGGAGATCCGCGAGGCCGGCCTCTTCGGGCCCGAGGGCCGAAACGCGCGGGTGGAGGCGTTCTTCCGCGAACGACTGGGCCGCCTGGCCGAGCGGATGCCCGAACGGATCCGGGGCCCCTTCGGGCTTGGGGCGATGGTGGCGTTCACCCCCTTCGACGGCTCCGAGGCCGGGGCCAAGGCCACGGTGCGGCGCCTTTTCGACGAGGGGATCGTGGCGTACACGGCCGTCCACGACCCGGCCCGGGTCCGGTTCCTGGTGCCCACCCCGGCCGTGTACGAGGCGGACCTGGAGGCCGTGGTCCGGATCGTGGAACGGGTGATCGAGGGAGGGCCGCCATGATGGTTCTTCGGCCGGTGCGCGTGGAAGACCGGGAGGCCGTGGTGGGGCTCGTGGGGGCGTCGGGTTACGGGCTCACGAGCCTGCCCAAGGACCCCGACCTTCTGGCCGACCGGGTCCGGGACGGGGCCGAGGCCTTCGGCCGCGAGATCCGGAAGCCCGGGGGGGAGTCGTACCTCTTCGTCCTCGAGGATCTCGAGACCGGCGCGATCGCCGGCACGAGCGGCATCGTGGCCAAGGTGGGGGGGTTCGATCCCTTTTACACCTACCGCCTCGAAACCCACGAACTCGTGTCCGAGGTCTTGGGAATCCGCCGAGAGATCCGGTGCCTGCACCTCGTGCGCGAACACAGCGGACCGTGCGAGATCGGGAGCCTCTACCTCTCCCCCGCGTACCGGCGCCACGGCAACGGCCGCGTGCTCTCCCTCGGCCGGTTCCTCTACATGGCCTGCCAGCCCCACCGGTTCGAGCGGGTGGTGATCGCCGAGATGCGCGGCGTGGTGGACCCGGCCGGCCGCTGCCCGTTCTGGGAGGCCATCGGCCGGCACTTCTTCGGCATCGATTTCCCCAAGGCCGACTACCTGAGCGTGCGGGACAAGCGGATCATCTCGGAGCTCATGCCGACCCATCCGATCTACGTGCCCCTTCTGCCCCGGGAGGCCCAGGAGGTCATCGGCCGGGTCCACCCCGAGACCGAGCCGGCGCTGGCGCTCCTCCGGCAGGAGGGGTTCGAGCCCCTGGGATTCGTGGACATCTTCGACGGGGGTCCCGTGGTCGGATGTGACCGGCCCGCCATCCGCACGGTCCGGGAAACCCGCGTGGTTCCAGCCGCTCCCGCCGCCCGGCCCGCGGACGGCGTGCCCCACCTCGTGGCACCCCACCCCACGGGGGTGCCCATCGTCTCGGTTCCCCTTCCCGCCGGGGCGGCCGAGGCGCCCCTCGACGGGGAAGCCCGAGCCGTGCTCGGCGTTTCACCCGGGGATCCCGTGGCCTGCGCACCCCTGCGGCCGGGGGGAACGGCCTGATGGGCCGGCTCTGGGTCGGCGGCCGGTGGATCGGGGGTCGGGGTCCGGCGTTCCGACGGACCGACCCCGCCACGGGCGAGGAGGTCTGGACCGGGCGCGAGGCCGTGCCGGAGCAGGTGCGAGAGGCCGTCGCCGCCGCGGCGCGGGCCGCGCCCGGGTGGGAGGGCACCCCTCGGGAAGAGCGCCTCCGGGTGCTCCGCCGGTTCCAGGACGAACTCGCCGCGAACCGGGAGGAACTCGCCCGCCGGATCTCCCGGGAGACCGGGAAGCCCCTGTGGGAGTCCCGCGCCGAGGTGGATGCCGTGCGGGCCAAGGTGGACCTCACCGGGGCCTCGTTCGCCGAGCGGTGCGCGCACGCCCCCGTGGACCTGGGCGGGGCCGTGGGACGGGTGGAACACCGGCCCCTGGGGGTGGTAGCGGTGCTCGGCCCCTTCAACTTCCCGGCCCACCTGCCCTCGGGCCAGATCGTGCCCGCGCTCCTCGCCGGGAACGCGGTCGTCTGGAAGCCGAGCGAACTCACCCCGGGGACCGGCGAACTCCTGGCCTCCCTGTGGGAGGCGGCGGGCCTGCCGCCCGGGGCCCTGAACCTGGTCCAAGGGGGTGCGGCGGTCGGCCGCGCCCTGGCCACGGCTCCGGGGGTGGACGGCGTGTTCTTCACGGGCGGCGTGGCCGGGGGCCGAAGGCTCCACCGGGCGCTCGCGGGCCGGTTCGAGACCCTCCTCGCCCTGGAACTGGGCGGCAACAACCCGCTCGTCATCTGGGACGACGTGCCCGACGAGGGGGTGGCGGCGGCCCACGCCCTCCTTTCGGCCTTCGTCACCACGGGTCAGCGGTGCACCTGCGCCCGGCGTCTGATCCTGCCCCGCTCCCGCGGAGGCCGCCGGATCCTGGACGCCGTGGTGGAGGGGGCCCGCGGGCTCCGGTTCGGTGCCTGGCACGAGGAACCCGAACCCTTCGGCGGCCCCCTGGTCACCCGACGGGCCGCGCTCACGATCCGCCGGGCCTGGCACCGGCTCGTGACCCAGGGGGGCCGGCCGCTCCTGGAACCCCGCATCCTCCGCCCCGGCGGGGCGTTTCTGTCGCCGGGGGTGGTGGACGCCTCGGGTCTGGGACCGGCCGATCCCGACCGGGAGTGGTTCGGCCCGCTCCTGCGGGTGTACTGGGCCGGGACCTTCGACGAGGCGGTCCGGCTCGCGGGCGCCACCGCGTTCGGGCTCGCGGCGGGGCTCCTCACGCCCGACCGCCAGAAATTCGAGCGGTTTCGGCGCGGCCTCCGGGCCGGGGTCATTCACTGGAACCGCCCCACCACCGGGGCGAGCGGGCGGCTCCCGTTCGGGGGGCTGGGCCAGAGCGGAAACCATCGGCCCCTGGGGTACTGGGCCGTGGACCAGTGCGCCGACCCGGTGGCGATCCAGGAGGCGGAACTCATGGCGCCCCCAAACCTTCCGCCGGGCGTTGAGTTTGGGCCTCTCGCAACGCCCGCCAGGCTCGCCACGAAAGTCCGCGAAGTTCATGGCGTGAGTCCGAAGGGGTGCGGATGATGCAGCCTCCCAACAAAGCGGTGGAACTCCAGCTCGACGGTCTGGTTGGGCCCACCCACCACTACGCCGGGCTCGCCTACGGCAACGTCGCCTCGATGACCCACCGGGGGGCGCCCTCGAACCCGCGGGCCGCGGCCCTCGAGGGGCTGGCCAAGATGGAGCGGGTGATGGCCCTCGGGGTCCCCCAGGCCGTGCTGCCGCCCCAGGAACGGCCCCATCTCCCCACCCTGCGGGCCCTCGGGTTCCGGGGATCCGCCGCCGAGGTCTTGGAGCGGTGTTATCGGGACGCCCCGGACCTCCTCGCCGCGGTTTCCAGCGCCTCGAGCATGTGGGCCGCGAACGCCGCCACCGTGACCCCTTCGGCGGACGCGGCCGACGGCCGGGTGCATTTCACCCCGGCGAACCTCGTGACCCACTTCCACCGGTTCCTGGAGGCCGAGGGGACCCACCGGGCCCTTCTTCGGATCTTCCCGGACCCCGAACGCTTCGCCGTCCACCCGCCGCTCCCCCCCTCCCCGGCCCTTGCCGACGAGGGGGCCGCCAACCACATGCGCCTGGCACCCGCCCACGGTTCGGCGGGGATCGAGGTGTTCGTGTACGGCCGGAGGGCGCTGCGGGTGGAGGGCCGGGAACCGGCCCGGTTTCCCGCGCGCCAGGCCCTGGAGGCCTCGGAGTCCGTCGCCCGCCGCCACCGAACCCCGCCCGAGCGCACCGTGTTTTTGCGTCAAAACCCCAAGGCGATCGACGCCGGAGTCTTCCACAACGACGTCGCCGCCGTGAGCAACGAGGACGTGCTCCTCTGCCACGCCTCGGCCTGGGCAGACCCGGGCACTTCCCGGAAGCTGGCGAGGCGGTTCCAGCAGGCCTTCCGCCGGCCGCTCCACCTCTACCGGATCTCGGAACGGCGCCTACCCTTGCGGTCGGCCGTGGCGACCTACCTCTTCAACAGCCAGATCCTGACGCTTCCCGACGGGGGAATGGCCATAGTCGCCCCCACGGAGTGCCGGGCCGACCCCGAGGCCCGGGGGATCCTGGCCGAGCTCGTGGAAACCGAGGGCCCGATCCGGGCCGTCCACTACGTGCATGTGCGCCAGAGCATGCGAAACGGCGGCGGACCCGCCTGCCTGCGGCTCCGGGTGGTGCTGACGCCCGAGGAGTTCCGGGCCGTGCACCGGGGCGTGCTCCTCACCCCCGATCTCCTCGGGGCCCTGCGCGACTGGGTGAACCGGCACTACCGGGACCGCCTGGTGTTCGACGACCTCCGGGACCCGCAGCTCCTGCAGGAGGTGTACACCGCCCTCGAGGAACTGGCCCAGCTCCTGGACCTCGGGCCGGGCTTCTACCCCTCCCTCTGAGGCCCGGGCTTGGCCCCGAGGCGGTCCGGCAGCGGCCGGCCAAGCGCGGGGAAAGGCCTTGGACCTCACGAGCCGCGGGGCGCCCGCGGGCCGTCTTTCCCGTCGACGGGTCCGTACCGGCCCATGCCGTAGCGAAACAGACAGAAGTCAAAGCGCACCGGGTCTGCGGGGTCGAACCGGGCGAGCGCGGCCGTGATCTCCCGGGCCGTCTTCCAGTCGTTGGCCCGGCGGCGCGTGAAGCCCAGGGCCCGGCCCACCCGGGCCACGTGGGCGTCCAAGGGAACGACCAGCCGGGCGGGGTCCACGAGGCCGTGCCAGTACCCGGGGTCGAGGGCGTCGCGGCGGGCGACCCAGCGTAGGAAGAGACACAGGCGCTTGGCCGCGCCCCCCCTGGCCGGGGACGCGAGAAGATGGCGCACCGGGTGCCCGGGGGGCACCTCCCGGTCCCCCAGGATCGGCCGGGCGTCGCCGGAAAGGATGGCCTTCGCGAACCGCGCGAGCGCGACCCCGACGTCGCCCCCCAGATCGGCCGCCCGAAAGAGCTCCCCGAGGCTTCCGTGCCGTTCCCGGGCCTGGGCCACCAGGTGGAGGAACAGCGCCACGTCGGCCCCTTTGTGGAACCGATAGGAAAACCCCTGAAACCGTTCGAGCCACGCGGCGGGCTCCGTCGCCTCCAGGGCCCGGGCCGGGCGGGGGCCCAGCGCCTCGAACACGGTCCCCAGGGCCTCGAGGATCTTCTCCACCCGGCCGTAGGCGAAGGCCGCGGCGGTGAGCGCCGCCACCTCGCCGTCGGCCGGATCGTCCCACCCCCGGGCGTACACCAGCGGGTCGGGCCACAGGAACTCCGGGCGGTGGTGGGTTTGGTACAGGGCCTCCAGCGCTTCCCGGGTCACCGGGGCTCCACTTGTTCTGCGTGGCACAAACTTTGAATCGGATACGCCCCGAGCCCTCGCCGGCGTCCGGACATTCCCTGGGGATTCCCGCAAAATGGTTCCTTCCCCCGGCGTTTTGGGGTTGTCTCGGGGAAATTTTTTGCTACTTTTGGGCACGCGACTTCCTTTTCGGGGACGGGCTCCCGCCCTCCCCGGGTTCGGGTTGAGGCCGTTTCGTTTTTCTCGTCTCAAGGGGGTTCGCCATGCGAACGAAGCAGGTGGGTTGGATCGTGGCCCTCGTGGTCGGGTCGGCACTCCTCGTCACCCATTGGGCACCGGCCGCCGACGTCCCGCGCTCGGCGCGACTCATGAAGGAGGCCGGCAACCAGTTCCTGGCGGCGAAGCGATACGCCGACGCCATCGACTGCTACCTCCAGGCGCTCGAGATCGTACCGGATTACCCGGAGGCGCACTACAACCTGGGGGTGGCCTTCCTCAAGGGCTTCCGGGCGTACCGACTCGCGCGGTACCACCTTGAGCGGTACCTCGAACTCGACCCCACGGCGCCCGACCGGGAGGCGGTGGAGGCCCTGGTGACCACCCTGGCTCAGAAGGAGACCCCGCTACCCAAGGAACCCGGCCGGGTTCTGGCCGTGATCGGCGGCCGGATCCTGGTGAGCGGGGGCAACTGGGTGAAGAAGGGGGACGAAATAGAGATCCAGGAAGAGTCCGGCGAACCCTGCGCCTGCCTCCTGGCCGATTACGTGTACCCCGACTGCGTTCTCACGCAACGCATCCTGGACGATGAGACCCTGGGCAAGGTTCAGCCCGGATTGGTCGCCGTGAACCGCTGACCCATTCCCGTTCCTCGTTCGGTTCCGCTTGCCCCCGGCCTTGGGCCGGGGGTTTTGTTTTCCGGCCCGAACCCTTCCCCGTCTTCCCCCGAAGAACCCGCTTGTACCGACCTCCGCCGTTGGGCCCCAACGGATCCCGCGAAGCCCTATTTCCCGGCTGCCTACGTGCTTTGACGGTGGTTTCTTGCAAGTTTTCCGAGTTCTGCACTTGCATTTCCGATCGCCTTACTATATGTTTGCACTGCGGTCAACAAAAATACTCCGACTTCCTTGAGGTAAAAACCGTGGAAACCGCCCGCCGGAGCCTTGCGAAAGCCCTGTCGTGGCGCCTGGTGGCCACCGTGGTCACCACCGCCATCGTGTTCGCCGCCACCGGCGAGGCCGAGTTCGCGGCGACCATCGGGATCACCGACACGGTGGTCAAGTTCGGCGCCTACTTCCTGCACGAACGGTTGTGGAACCGCATCCCGTTCGGCCGGCACCGGCCCGAACCCGAGTACTACATCTGACCCAAGGAGGCCCCCATGGCCGCGATCCGCCAACTCCCAGCCCTCCCCGCCGGCGCCTCTCCCGAGGAGATCCTTCGGATCGGCCTCGAGGCCGCCGGGGGCCCGGTGGCCCTCGCCTGCTCCTTCAGCCTTGAGGACCTCGTGGTCCTCGACATGCTGGTGCGGCTCACCCCGGACCCGCTCGTGTTCGCCCTGGACACAGGACGGTTGCCGGAGGAGACCTACGAGGCCGCCGAAGCGGCGCGACTTCGCTACGGCGTGACGATCCGGTGGTACTTCCCTAACCGGGACGCCGTGGAGCGGCTCGAGAGCGAGCGGGGGCTCTTCAGCTTCCGCAACAGCGTGGAGGCGCGAAAGGAATGCTGCCGCATCCGGAAGGTGGAACCCCTGGGCCGGGCGCTTCAGGGGTTGGCCGGGTGGATCACCGGACTCCGGCGGGAACAGAGCGTGACCCGCAGCGCACTCGCGCCGCTCGAGATCGACCACGCCCACGGAGGGATTCTCAAGATCAACCCCCTTGCCGACTGGACCTGGACCCAGGTCGAGGCCTACGCCACCGCCCACGCCGTGCCGATGCACAAACTCCACCGCGCCGGCTACCCCTCCATCGGCTGCGCACCGTGTACCCGCCCGGTCCGGCCCGGCGAGCACCCCCGGGCCGGCCGGTGGTGGTGGGAGGACCCCGAGCACAAGGAGTGCGGGCTGCACGTCGGCCCAACCCCCGAAACGGGAGGGACCCATGCGTGATCATCTAACCCAACTGGAAAACCAGAGCATCTACATCTTCCGGGAGGCGTACCGGAAGTTCGAGAGCCTCGCCATGCTCTACTCCGTGGGCAAGGACTCCACGGTCATGGCGCACCTGGCCCGGAAGGCCTTTTTCGGCCGGATCCCGTTTCCGCTGGTGCACATCGACACCACCTACAAGTACCCGGAGATGATCGCGTTTCGCGATCGCATGGTGGCCGAGTGGGGCGCCGAACTGATCGTGGGCAGGAACGAGGAGGCCCTGGCGGACGGCATGGGGCCCGAGAGGGGACGGCTCGCCTGCTGCGAGGCCCTGAAAACCCAGGCCCTGGCCCAGACCATCGCGAAGCACGGCTTCCAGGGGCTTTTTCTCGGGATCCGCCGGGACGAGGAGGGCAGCCGGGCCAAGGAGCGGGTGTTTTCCCCACGGGACGAAAACTTCGAGTGGGCCTACAAGGACCAGCCCCCGGAACTGTGGGACCAGTTCAACACCGACTTCGACCGGGGCACCCACGTGCGGATCCATCCGCTCCTGGGATGGACCGAGCTGGACATCTGGCGCTACATCGAGCGCGAGGAGATCGAGATCTGCCCCCTGTACTTTTCCAAGAATGGCAAGCGGTTTCGCTCGCTCGGCTGCATGCCGTGCACGGGGGCGTTCCCCTCGAACGCCTCCACGGTCGCCGAGATCATCGCGGAACTCGAGGCCACGAAAACCCCGGAGCGCGCGGGCCGGGCCCAGGACCAGGAAAACGCCTACGCCATGCAAAAACTCCGCGCTCGCGGATACATGTGACCGGGGCCCGGGGTCGCGGACGGAAGTCGGGGCCCCTGCACACCGTGGACTTTCCGCTAGGCGGCTAGGCGGCTGGGCGGCCGGAAACCCTGTGTTTCCGGCGTGATCGGCTGTCCCAACCTGTGGGGGCGGCTCCCGTACCGGGGGCCAGAATTCAGAGGTCAGAAGTCAGGGCCCCCTGTCCTCTGTCTTCTGGCACCTGGCACCTGGCACTGAAATCGTCTTCCAGGCAACCACGACGGGACATCACACCATGAACCGAACCGACACCCTTCGCATCGTGATCGTGGGCCACGTGGACCACGGCAAGTCCACCCTGATCGGGCGGCTCTTTTACGACACCGGCTCCATCCCGGAATCCCGCTACCGGGAGATCGAGGAGACCTGTCGCCGGCAGGGCCGCCCCTTCGAGTTCGCCTACCTGATGGACGCCCTCGAGGAGGAGCGGGAACAGAACGTCACCATCGACACGGCCCAGACCTTCTTCCGGTGGCAGGGACGCCCGTACGTCATCATCGACGCCCCCGGGCACAAGGAGTTCCTGAAGAACATGATCACCGGCGCGGCCAGTGCCGACGCGGCCGTCCTCCTTCTCGACGGAGTGGAGGGGGTGCGGGAGCAGACCCGGCGCCACGCGTTCATCCTCTCGCTCCTGGGCATCCGGCATGTGGTCGTGGCGGTGAACAAGCTCGACAAGGCGGACTACGACCGCGCCACGTTCCTCCAGGCGGAAAACGACGTCCGCTCGCTCCTCCACTCCCTGGGGATCGCACCGGACCACGTGATCCCGATCTCCGCCCGCGAAGGGGAGAACATAGCCCGCCGCCTCGGCCGCACGCCCTGGTACGATGGGCCCACGGTACTCGAGGCCCTGGCCACCCTGGGCGGGACCCAGGACGAGGACGCCCTGCCCCTCCGGTTCCCGGTCCAGGACGTGTACACGTGGGACAACCGGCGGCTCTACGTGGGCCGGGTGGAGACCGGCCGGGTGAGGCGCGGTGACGCGGTCCGGTTTTTCCCCTCGGGCCGCACGGCCCGGGTGAAAACGGTCGAGCGGTGGGGCGATCCGCCCCTGGAGGAGGCCCGTTCGGGCGACTGCGTGGGATTGACGTTCGACGAGGAACTCTTCGTGGAGCGGGGCGAGGTGATGGGCCATCCCGACCGGGGACCGGTGGTGGGCCGCGAGATCCGGGCCAGCCTGTTCTGGCTCGGCAAGGCTCCCCTGGAGAGGGGGAAAACGGTTATCCTCAAGGTCGCGACCACCGAGGTGGAGGCCCAGTGCCTGGACATCGAGGACCGGATCGACGCCTCCACACTGGAGGTTCTGGAGCGCCACGCCGAGCGGCTCGAGAGCCCGGAGGTGGGGAACGTGCTCCTGCGGCTCCGACATCCCGCGGCCCTCGACGCGTTCCAGGACAACCCCAAGCTCGGGCGGTTCGTGCTCCAGGACGGCGCGTTCATCGCCGGCGGGGGCATCGTCCGGGAGGCCCGGGCCCTGGGGGGCGTGCGGGCGGCTCAGGTCATCCACCTCGACCGCCAGTTCGCCACGGAACCCGATGGCTACGTGGTGGACCTGACCCAGGAGCGGGGCGCGGTGGAGTTCGAGGTGACGCCCCACTTCCTCGACCTCGTCGCGGCCGGGAACCGGGTGCTGTTTCGACTGCGGGGGCCCGAGCAGGTGGCCCCGGTGGCCCTGTTGGCCTACGAGCACGACCTGGAGTTCACCTTCCGCCGCACCGGCGAGCGGGTCGGGCTGGTTCTCTGGCGCCGGGCGACCCCCCAGCCGTCGGCGCCGCTGGAGGGGCTCGGTCTCTGACCCCGTTTCGTCGAAAGGAAAACCAAAGGTGTTGCCCTACCCCGCGCTAGACCCCGTGGCCTTCCGGATCGGCCCCCTCGCCGTGCGCTGGTACGGACTTGCCTACCTCTCGGGGTTTCTCCTGGGGGCCTGGGTCCTACGGCGGCAGGCCCGCGCGGGGCGGTTGCCGCTCGGCCCGGGCGAGGTGGGGGACCTGGTGGGCTGGCTCGTCCTCGGCGTCGTGCTGGGAGGCCGGCTAGGGTACGTTTTGTTTTACAACGCACCGTACTTCGCCACCCACCCGTGGAAGATCGTGGCGGTGTGGGAGGGAGGGATGAGTTTCCACGGGGGGCTCCTGGGGGTTGGCGTCGCCCTGTGGGCCTACGCGCGACGGCACCGGGCCGACCCGTGGGTGCTCGCGGACGGGCTCGCCCTGGCGGCCCCCCGGGGCTTTTTTTCGGCCGCCTCGCAAACTTCGTCAACGGCGAACTCTACGGCCGCCTGACCGATCTGCCCTGGGCCATGGTGTTTCCGGGCGGCGGGCCCCTGCCCCGTCACCCGAGCCAACTGTACGAGGCCGGTTTGGAGGGCCCCCTCCTGGGGCTCGTCCTCTGGGTTCTTTGGCGCCGCGGGCCGGCGCCGGGGCTTACGGCGGCGGCGTTCCTGGGGGGATATGCCCTCGTCCGGTTCGGGGTGGAGTTCGTCCGGGAACCCGACCCCCAACTCGGATTCGTGCTCGGCCCTCTCACCATGGGCCAGTGCCTGAGCGTCGCCATGGCCCTCGGCGCAGCCGTGCTGGCCGGGGTACGACGGCGAGCCACCTAGCCTCACCCTTCCCGCCCGAGGAGGTCCCATGCGGATCGACACGCTGCTGGTGCGGGCCGGGCTCGGGGCCGACCCGGCCACCGGGGCCGTCAGCGCCCCCATCCACCCGTCGAGCACCTTCGCCCACCCGGGACTCGGCCGCACCACCGGGTTTGACTACTCCCGCACGGCCAACCCCACCCGCAAGGTGTTGGAGGACGCCGTGGCCCGGCTGGAGGGCGGGGCGGGGGCCTGTGCGTTCGGGTCCGGGATGGCGGCGCTCACCACCCTGTGTCTTCTGTTCCGGCCGGGGGACCACCTGGTGGCCTCCGACGATCTGTACGGCGGCACCTACCGCCTGTTCGAGCAGGTGTTCCGGGCGTACGGCCTCGAGGTGACCTACGCCGATGTCACCGACCCGGGCCGGGTGGAGCGGGCCCTTCGGCCCGGCACCCGGGCCGTCGTGGCGGAGAACCCGACGAACCCGCTGCTCAAGGTGGTGGACGTGGAAACGCTGGCCCGCCTCGCCCACGACCACGGGGCCTGGCTCGTCGTGGACTCGACCTTCCTCACCCCCTACCTCCAGCGCCCCCTCGAACTCGGGGCCGACATCGTGGTCCACAGCGCCACCAAGTACCTCGGGGGCCACAACGACCTCCTGGCCGGGGTCCTGGTGGCCCGGGACCCCAACCTGGCCGAGCAGCTCGCGTTTCTCCAAAACACCACCGGGGGCGTGCTCGACCCCTTCTCCTCGTGGCTCCTGGTGCGAAGCCTCAAGACCCTCGGGGTGCGGCTCGAACGCCAGTGCCGCACCGCCGGGGAGGTGGCGCGGTTTCTCCTGGGACACCCCGCGGTCACCCGGGTATACTACCCCGGCCTCCCGGACCATCCGGGCCGGGCGGTGCTCGCCCGGCAGGCGGCCGGGTTCGGGGCCATGGTGAGCTTCCGGCTCGCCGCGGCCGAGCGGGTCGGCCCGTTCCTCGAGCGGCTGCGGGTGGCCACCTTCGCCGAGAGCCTGGGCGGGGTGGAGACCCTGGTCACCGTGCCGAGCCGGCGGACCCACTGCGACGTGCCGCCCGAGGTGAGGGAACGCCTGGGCGTCACCGACGATCTCGTGCGGCTCTCCGTGGGCCTCGAGCACCCCGAGGACCTCATCGCCGACCTCGCCCAGGCCCTGGGGGGCTGACGCCCGCCCCGCCGATCCGGGGGGACTCGAACCGCCCAACCCGCAACCCGAGGAAAGCCATGACGCAAGGACGACGCGTTTCCCCCGCCACGCGCTGCGTGGGCGGCCGCAGGGAGGTGGACCCGGCCACCGGGGCGCTCGGAACGCCCATCGTGATGGCCAGCACGTTTCACCAGCCCGACCCCGAACACCCCGGCCCCTGGGACTACAGCCGGTCCGGCAATCCCACACGCCACGCGGCCGAGAGCCTGGTGGCGGATCTCGAGGGCGGCACGGCGGGGTTCGCCTTCGCCTCGGGCATGGCCGCCACGACGACCGTGCTCGCCCTCCTCAACCAGGGCGACCACGTGCTCGCGGCCCGGGACCTCTACGGCGGCACCTACCGGGCGCTCACCGGGGTGTTCTCCCGGTTCGGCATCGAGGCCTCGTTCGTGGACACCACCGATCCCGAGGCCGTCGCCCGGGGGCTTCGCTCCAACACCCGGATGCTCTGGTTGGAGACCCCCTCGAACCCGCTCCTCCGGGTGACCGACCTCGGGGCCTGCGCGGCCATCGCCCGGGAACGGGGAATCCTCACGGTGGTGGACAACACCTTCATGACCCCGCTGCGCCAGCGGCCCCTCGCGCTGGGCGCCGACATCGTGGTCCACAGCGCCACGAAGTTCCTCGGGGGCCACAGCGACCTCGTCGCCGGGGTGGCCGTGGTGGCGGACGCCGACCTCGCCCAACAGGTGGGCTACCTCCAAAACGCCCTGGGCGGGGTGCTCTCGCCCCACGACGCCTGGCTTCTGGTCCGGGGGATCAAGACCTTGAAGGCCCGCCTGGACGCCGAGGAGGCCGCGGCCGCGGAACTCGCCCGCCGGCTTGCGGCCCATCCGGCGGTGGAGCGCGTGTACTACCCCGGGCTCCCCGACCACCCCGGCGCCGAGGTGCACGCCCGCCAGGCCACGGGGCCGGGAGCGGTGTTGAGCTTCGATCTCGGGACCGGGGAGCGGGCGCTGGCGCTCCTGCGGGCCGTTCGCATCCCGGCCGTGGCCGTGAGCCTGGGGGGCGTGGAGTCCATCCTCTCCTACCCCTGGGCCATGTCCCACGCGGCCATGCCCCCCGACCACCGCCGGGCGCTCGGGATCGGCCCGGGGCTCCTGCGGCTTTCCGTGGGGCTCGAGGACGTCGAAGACCTCTGGGCCGACCTCGAGGCGGCCCTCGGCGCGATCCCGGGCTGAGGCCGCGGCCGGCGGCGAGTCCCACGACCGAGGGGGAGAATGACCGTGGAGACCTTGCTCGAAGCGCTGGAAGCCCAGGGCGTGGTGGGGGCCCTCGACGCCGAGCTCGCCCGGACGATCGTCCGGCTGTCGGGGGACGGCCGCGCCGAGGTGGCCCTGGCGGCCGCCCTGGCGAGCCGGGCCGTGACCGAGGGCCACGTGTGCCTGCCCCTGGGCCGGCCGGAACGGGTGCTCGGAGAGCTCCCGCCCCCGTTCCGGCCCGACCCCGGGTGGGCCGGGGCGCTCGCCCAAAGCCCCGCCGTGGGGCGGCCCGGCGACGTCAAACCCCTGGTCCTGGACGACGCGGGGCGCCTCTACCTCCACCGGTACTTCGCCTACGAGGACGGCGTGGCCCGGTGGGTGCGAGACCGGGCCGCCGCGCCGAACCTCCCCCACGACCCCGACCGGGCCCGGGCCGACCTGGACCGGTTGTTCCCGCCCGAGGGCGGTGAGCCGGATTTCCAGCGGCTCGCGGCGGCCACCGCGCTCCTGCGGCCCCTGACCCTCGTGTCCGGCGGCCCCGGCACCGGAAAGACCCACACCGTGGTGCAGCTCCTCGCGCTCCTGCTCGCCCACCCCGGCCACGAACGGCTCCGGGCGGCCATCGCCGCCCCCACGGGCAAGGCGGCCGCGCGGCTCCAGGAGGCCGTGCGCCAGGCCCGGGAAGCCCCGGGGGCCCTTCCCGTACCCGACGAGGTGCGCGATCGCATCCCCGGTGAGGCCTCGACCCTTCACCGGCTCCTCGGCGTCGTGCCGGGCCGGAGCCGCGGCCGGTTCGGCCCCGACAATCCCCTGCCCCACGACCTCGTCGTGGTGGACGAGGTGTCCATGGTGGACCTCTCCCTCATGGCCCGGCTCACCTCGGCCGTGAAGCCGGGGGCCCGGCTCGTGATCGTGGGCGACCGGGACCAACTGGCGTCGGTGGAGGCGGGTTCGGTGCTGGGCGACCTGTGCGACACCGGCGCCGAACACGGGGTCCCGGCCGACCACACCCGCGACCTGGCCCCCCTGGCCGGGTTTCCCCTCGACCCCTGGGTCCGGGACGAGCCGCCGCCGGCGAGGGGACTCGTGGTGCTCCGCCGCAACTACCGCTTCGGCGAGGAGAGCGGCATCGGCCGGGCCACCCGGGCGGTCAACGCGGGCCGAAGCGGCGAGGCGCTGGAACTCCTGCGCCAGGCGGCGGGGGGCGAGGTGTCCTGGAAGGATCTTCCGGCACCCACCGAACTCCCCGGGGCGCTGGAACCCGTGGTCCGCGCCGGCATCGTGCCCGTGTTCGAGGCCCTGGCCGAGGGCCGGCCCGAGGAGGCCTACCGTCGGCTGGAGCGGTTCCGGATCCTCTGCGCCCTTCGCGCAGGCCCCTACGGGGTCACCACGGTGAACCGGGTGGTCGAGGGGATCCTGGCCCGCGAGGGACGCGTGCCCTCCCACGGCGGGTGGTATCCCGGCCGGCCCGTGCTCGTCACCCGAAACGACCCGGCGCTTCGGCTCTACAACGGGGACGTGGGCCTGTGCTACGCCGATGCGAACACCGGCACGCTCCAGGTGCTCTTCCCCACCCCCGAAGGCGGCTGGCGCACCCTGCCGCCGGTGCGGGTGCCCCCCTGCGAAACCCTCTACGCCATGACGGTGCACAAATCCCAGGGCTCGGAGTTCGACCGGGTGCTCCTGGTGCTCCCCGACCGGCCGAGCCCGGTGGTGACCCGGGAGCTCGTCTACACCGGGCTCACCCGGGCGCGAAGCCACGCGGAGGTGTGGGGCCGGCCCGCCGTGTTACGGGCCGCCGTCGAATCCCGGGCCGAACGCACCTCCGGGCTCCGGGACCGGATCTGGGAGGGGTGGTAGGGGGGAGGAAACAAATCAGCCGACCCCGCAAGGTCGGCCGTCACGTCTCACCGGAATGCTTCCGCCCGATCTCTGAGCTGGCGGAGGGGGTGGGATTCGAACCCACGGGGGCTTGCGCCCCGCCGGTTTTCAAGACCGGTGCCTTAAACCGCTCGGCCACCCCTCCGCTTTCTGGCTTCTACTCGATCACCTCCACGCCCCCCATGTACGGCCGCAGGGCCTCCGGCACGACGACGCTGCCGTCCTCGCGCTGGTAGTTCTCGAGGATCGCCACCAGGGTCCGGCCCACGGCGAGACCCGAGCCGTTCAGGGTGTGCACAAGCTCGGTGCCCTTCCCCCCCTTGGGCCGGAACCGGATGTTGGCCCGGCGGGCCTGGAAGTCCTCGAAGTTGGAGCAGGAGCTGATCTCCCGGTACCGGCCCTGGCCCGGGAGCCACACCTCGAGGTCGTAGGTCTTGGCGGCCGAGAACCCCAGGTCCCCGGTGCACAGGGTCACCACCCGGTACGGGAGCCCCAGCCGCCGGAGCACCTCCTCGGCGTTTTGGGTCAGGGTTTCCAGCTCCTCGTACGACCGGTCGGGGTGGGCGAACTTCACGAGCTCCACCTTGTCGAACTGGTGCTGGCGGATCATGCCCCGGGTGTCCTTGCCGTAGGCGCCGGCCTCGGCCCGGAAACAGGGGGTGTAGGCCGTGTAGCAGACCGGCAGGGCCTCCTCGTCGAGGATCTCGTCGGCGTGGAGGTTCGTGACCGGCACCTCGGCCGTGGGCACGAGGTAGTAGTCGGTGTTCGTCAGATGGAAGAGGTCCTCTTCGAACTTCGGGAGCTGGCCGGTGCCGGTCATGGCCTTGGCGTTCACCATGAACGGGGGCCAGACCTCGGTGTAGCCGTGCTCGCCCGTGTGCAGGTCGAGCATGAACTGGATGAGCGCCCGCTCGAGCCGGGAGCCGAGCCCCCGCAGCACCACGAACCGGGCGCCGGTGATCTTGGCCGCCCGCTCGAAGTCGAGGATGCCGAGCCGCTCCCCGATCTCCCAGTGGGGCAGCGGCTCGAAATCGAACGCCGGCGGCTCGCCCCAGGTGCGCACCACCGGGTTGTCCTCCTCGCTCCGGCCCACCGGCACCGACTCGTGGGGGATGTTGGGCACCCGAAGGAGCAGCCCGTCGATCTCGGGCTCCACCTCCCGCAGCTCGGCCTCGAGCGCCTTGATCCGCTCCCCGACCTGCCGCACCTCTTCCATGAGGCCCGTGGCGTCGCCGCCCTCCCGCTTGATCCGGCCAACCTCCTTCGAGGCCGCGTTGCGCCGGCTCCGAAGGGCCTCCAGCTCCTGGAGAACCTCCCGGCGCCGGGCGTCCAGGGCCAGGATCCGGTCGAGGTCCACATCGGCGCCCCGGGCCTCGAGGGCCCGCCGGACGCGGTCGGCCTGTTCGCGGATGGTGCGGATCGAAAGCATCAAACGCCCTCCTTCAGGGATGGGTTCCTCCGCGGCGCGGATGGGGCCCGGATTATAGGGAGGCCCCGCAAGGGGGTCAACGCGCCTTGACAAGCCGCGGCCCGCGCCCAAGAGTGAATCGGGAGGCGGCACCGGCGCCCGCGTCCGTCGACTCCCCTTCCCGGCACACGTAAGGAGGCATCCCATGGCCCTTTCCCCCGAAGCCCGTCGTGAACTCCTTGCCATCGCGCGTGAATCCATCCGGCAGGGGCTCCGGGGCCGAAGGTACGTCCCCCAAGCCCCCACCCTCCCCGAGCTCGCCCGGCCGGCCGGGGCGTTCGTCACCCTCCACGAGGCCGGGGCGCTCCGGGGGTGCATCGGCACGTTCCAGGCCGACCGGCCGCTCTACCTGAATGTGGCCGAGATGGCCCGGGCCGCGGCCTTCGAGGATCCGCGCTTCCCGCCCCTCCGGCCCGAGGAGTTCGGCCGGATCGACCTCGAGATCAGCGTGCTCTCCCCCATGCGCCGGGCCCGGCCCGAGGAGGTGGAGGTGGGCCGCCACGGCGTCTACATCGTGCACGGCCTCCACCGGGGGGTGCTCCTGCCCCAGGTGGCCGTGGAGCAGGGCTGGGACCGGGAGACGTTTCTGGACCACACCTGCCTCAAGGCCGGCCTCCCCCCGGGGGCGTGGCGGCACGGCGCCGAGGTGCACGTGTTCGAGGCCGAGGTGTTCGGGGAGAAGGATCTCGAAGCGGAAGCCTGATCATCCCCCCGGCTGGGCGGCCAGGAGCTCGTCCAATGGCACCACCCGCACGCCCGCCTCCCGGATCCGGGGGGCCCACTCGCGCAGGGTGTCCAGGGTCACCCGGTGGGGATGGCCGATGGCCACGGCCTGGCCCGTGCGAAGGGCCCGCTCGACGGCCCGTTCGAGCTGCCGGCCCACCGCCTCGGGGGTCTGCTCGTTGTCGAGGAACACGTCCCGCCGGAGCGCCGGAACCCCGGCCCGCACCGCCTCGTCGTAGGCCACGGTCCGGGCCGTGGTGACGCTGTCCAGGAAAAAGAGCCCGGACCGCCGGAGCTCGTCGGCCACCCAGGCCATCTCTTGCGCGCGTTGCGTAAACCGGCTGCCCATGTGGTTGTTGACCCCGGAGACGCCCGGCACGTCGGCCAGGGCTCTCCGGACCCGGGCGCGCACCTCGTCCTCGGAAAGCCCCACGAGGAGCGCGTGGGGCCCGGGGTCGGCCCGCTCCGGATAGCCCTCGGGCTCCATGGGGAGGTGGAGAAGGGCCACCCGCCCGCGCTCCCGGGCCAACCGCGCCACGTCGGCGCTGTGCTCCAGGTAGGGGAGGATCGCCGGGGTCACGGGGATCGGCAGATCGAGAAACGCCCGGGCCCGGTCCAGACTCCCCCCCAGGTCGTCGATCACCACGGCAAGGCGCGGCCCGGCTTCGGGCGGCCGCCGCCAGCGGATCGTGACCGGCAGCCGGCCCGACGGGAGGTCCAGGTCGAACCGGATCCGGTCCGCCTCCCGGCGCACGGGGCCCAGGGCCACCCCGTCCGCCCGGGCCGCCTCGCGGACCTCGGCCAGGAGCGCCTCTGCCTGGTCCGCGTCGGCCACCCGGAGTTCGGCGGGGGTCCCGTCGAGGGGCCCCAGTGCCCTCCGGAGGGCCCCGCCCGGTGCCTCCACCCCCACCGGCGCGGGCTTCGTCCGGTGCTGGCGGCCCAGGAGGTAGGCGCCCCCCACGAGGGCCAGACAGGCCAGCCAGGCCGCGACCCACCCGAGGCCGCGCCGGCCCGTTCTTCCGCCCCGGCGCTTCCGGTTACGGGCCACGGCCGGCGTCCGCCGGGGCCGAGGAGGCCTGGCCCATGCCCCCGAACACCCGCAGGGCCTGGAGGATCTGGACGGCCCGCTGCAACTGGCGGTCTTGGCTCAGATCGGAGCCCTCACCGGCGCCGCCCGGTTCCTCGGCTTCGGGTTTCGGGGGCCTCTCGCCCTCTTCTTGGCCCGGCTCGAAGTGCCCCTTGAGGTCCTCCTCGCGCATCCGGCCGTGGATCCGGTCTTCCGGCACTTCCTCCGGATCCCCGGGGCCCGCGGCCACCTTCACGTCGGGCTCGATGCCCCGGGCCTGGATGGTGCGGCCCGACGGGGTGTAGTACAGCGCCGTCGTGATCCGAAGACCCGAGCCGTCCGAGAGCGGAAGGATGGTCTGCACGCTCCCCTTCCCGAAGGTGCGCTCGCCCAGGATCAGCCCCCGCCTGTGATCCTGGAGCGCGCCGGCCACGATCTCGGAGGCCGATGCCGTGCCCCCGTTCACCAGGACCACGAGGGGGAGTTTGGGCTCGGTGCCGTCGTCCCGGGCCGTGTAGACCACCTCCTGCTCCGGGTCGCGGCCCTTCGTCGAAACCACGGTTCCCCCCGTCAGGAAGAGATCGGCGACCTTCACGGCCTGGTCCAGGAGGCCGCCGGGGTTGTTGCGCAGGTCGAGGACCAACCCGTAGAGACTCGGGTCGTCCCGGAGCCCCTCGAGGGCCTCCGCCACCTCCCGGTGGGTCGCCTGCTGGAACTGGGTGATCCGCACCACCCCCACCCCGTCCACCCGCCGGGCCTTGACGCTTTTGATCCGGATGATGTCCCGGGTCAGGGTGAACGCCTTGGGTTTGTCCCACCCCTCCCGCAGGATGTGGATCGTGATGCGGGTGCCCTTGGGACCGCGCATCCGGCGCACCGCCTCCATGAGGTCCATGCCCTCGGTGGGCTCACCCTCGATCATCACGATCACGTCGCCCGCCTGGATGCCGGCGGCCGCGGCCGGGGTGTCCTCGATGGGGCTCACCACCGTGAGCCGGCCGTCCTTCACCGTGATCTCGATCCCGAGGCCCCCGAACGCCCCCTCGGTTTCCACCTGCATCTCCTGGAACATGTCGGGGGTCATGAACGAGGAGTGGGGGTCGAGCCGGGCCACGATGCCCTCCACGGCCCCGTACACGAGATCCTCGGGCTTGACCGGCTCCACGTAGTTTCGCTGCACCACGTCCATGGCCTCGGCCAGCACCCGGAGCCGCTGGTAAAGCTCGTCCCGCTCCTCGGGGGCCACCTCGGGGGGCCGGGCCCAGAGCACCCCCGCGAACAGGAGGCCCCCGAGCGCGATCCCCACGGCCCACATCCACCCCGGTCCAGTAGCGCGATTCTTCATGGCGGTCCTTCCGAGTACCTTCCCGCTAGGAGGCTGGAAGGCTAGGATGCTAACATGCGAAAATCTCTTATGATTCCAGCGTGACGCCCATCCCTACCCGTGGGAGCCGTTTCCGCGTCAGGGATCAGAATTCAGAGGGCAGACCTCAGAGACCCCCTGTCTTCTGTCCTCCGTCTTCTGGCCCCTGGTACGGCGGCCCCACCCTGGAGGCTGGACTCGGCTATTGTCCCCCACCCGCCGGCCCCGAAACCAGCCGGGCCCTGCCCCGTTCCCGTTCGACGGCCTCCAGGAGGATCCCCTCCAGGAGCCCCCCGTCGCTCACCCGGAACCCCGCCGCGCCGTACCGGTCGAGGAAGGTCTCGAGGAGCGAAAGGCCGGGCAGGATCACGTCCTCCCGGCCCGGTTCCACGCTCGGGAGCGCCGCCCGCTCGGCCCGGGTCATGGCCCAAAACCGCTCGGCCACCTGGGCCAACGCCTCCCGCGGCACCCACCGGCCCGACAGGGCCCGGGTGTCCCGGATCGCAAGGCCGAACGCCTCGGCCGCCACGGTAAGCGGGGTGCCGGCCGTGGCCACCACCTCGGCCCGACCGGCGCCGAGCTCCCGGGTCCACCGCGGGTCCGCGAGCCGGTCCGGCAGGCCGTCCCACGCCCCGGCGGCGCGCCGGGTCAAGGTGGCCCGCTCCCGGGGCGCCGGGGGGTCCGACCACGCCCCGGCCTCCCAGAGCGACACCACCCCCACGGGAAGGCTCGCCGCGGCCACCGGCCGGCCGCCGCCCTCCCAGGCCGCGACCTCGGTCGAGCCGCCCCCGATGTCGAGAAACAGCCCGGCGGGAGGGGGCGGTTCCAGGAGCCCCAGCGCGCCCCGAAGGGACAGCCGCGCCTCCTCCTCGCCCGACACGATCCGCACCGGCCCGCCCAGGATCTCCCCGGCCCGCCTCGCAAACGCCGGCCCGTCGGCCGCGTTTCGGCCCGCGGCGGCCAAGGCGCCCACGCGGTACAGGGCTCCGTAGGCGTCCATCTCGGCCCGAAACACTTCCAGGAGCCGCTCGGCCCGGGCCCGGGCCTCGGGCCGGAACGTCCCCCCCGGCCGAAGCCCCTCGGCCAGGCGGACCACCCGCTGGCGAAGGGGGCCGGGCCGAAGCTCACCGGGGGCCGTCTCCTCGGCCAGGAGGAGCCGGAAGGTGTTGGAGCCGAGGTCCACCGAGGCCCAGCGGGTCACGGCCGGGGGCAGACCCATCGGTCGGCGGGGGCGGCCAGCCGCTGGGCCGTCTCGGCCATCTCCGCGTAGCCCGGCCGGCCCATGAGGGCGAAGGTGAGGCGCTTGCCGAGCTCCACCCCGGGCTGGTCAAGCGGGTTCACCCCCAGGACCTCCCCGGTGAACACCGTGGCCACCTCGAGCAGATAGAGGATCTGCCCCAGGGTGCCCGGGTCCACCCGGGGCAGGAAGAACGTGAGGTTGGGGCGGCCGTTTTCGGCGAGCGCCGCCTCGGTGGCCCGCTTCTCGGCCCGCAGGAGCTCCCCGAGGGAGCGCCCGGCCAGGTACGCCACCTCGTCGGCCCCCTGGGGAAGCGGCGGGCACCCCAGATTGCGTCTGCCCTCGCCCACCTCGAGAAAGGTGACCACCTTGTCGTGGGGCCCCTCCATGTAGAGCTGCACCTGGCTGTGCTGGTCGGTGGTGCCCAGGGCCTTCACCGGCGTCGGCCCCACGAACACCTCCCGGCCGTCGGTGGATAGCCGCTTGCCCAGGCTTTCGGCCCAGAGCTGCCGGAACCAGTCGGCCACGTCCCGCAGCGCGTCGCTGTAGGGCATCATCACGTGCACCGGTCGGCCCCGGCGGTAGAAAAGCGCGTGCACCAGCCCGAACAGGTAGGCCGGGTTGTCCCAGGGGTCGGGCCGGGTGGCCACGGGCTCGGCCGCGGCCGCGCCGTCGAGGAGCCCCTCCACGTCCACGCCCGCGCAGGCCAGGGGAAAAAGCCCCACGGGGGTCAAGACCGAGAACCTGCCGCCCACGTTGGGCGGCACGTCCAGGGCGGCCACCCCCTCCCGCCGGGCGTACTGCCGGAGGAACCCCTTTTCCGGGTCGGTGGTGACGACGAGGCGGTCGCGCGCGCCCTCGGAGCCCACGGCCCCCGCGAGCCACGCATGGACCGCCAGGAACTGGGCCAGGGTCTCGGCGGTGCCGCCCGACTTCGAGATCACATTCACCGCGGTCTCCCGGGGGTCGAGCCAGTCCAGGAGGTCCGCGATGGTCTCGGGGTCCACGTTGTCGCACACGAACAGCCGCATGCCGCCCCGCCGCTCCGGCGGCAGGTGGTTGTGGAGCGCCGAACCGAGGGCCCGGTGCACGGCCAGGGTGCCCAGGGCGCTTCCGCCGATGCCCAGCACCAGCAGGTTCTGGTACGCGCCCCGGAACCGGCCGGCGAGCTCCAGGCTCTCCCGCAACCCGGGCCGATCGAGGGGGAGGTCGTAGAACCCCATCTCCCCCGAGCGCCGGCGGGCCCCCAGGCGCTCGTGGGCCCGGGCGGCCTCGGGGAACGCGGCCTCGATCTCCCCGGGCGCAAGCCCTTGGGGTCCGATGCGTTCGGCGAGCACGTTGGCGTAGCGGAGGGTGACAAGGTCGGCCATGGGTTGGTCCTTTCCTGGTGCTTCGCGCTGGGCTGCTGGTCCGTTTGGCGGCAAGCCCCCCCGACTCTCGCAAAGACGCGTGTTCCGCGCCGAAAGAGCGGCTGCCGTGTCAGGGACCAGACTTCAGAGGACAGATGTCAGGGAACCCCCGTCCTCTGTCGTCTGTCCTCTGGCTCCTGACATGGGAGCCGGGATTCACCTCGCCCGGGGGCGGGCGCGCCCCGGAAACCTCCGGGTCACCCGCCGCCCGGGCCGGGTGCCCGAAACTCCTCGGGGGCGTACAGCCTTCGGTTTTCGAACACCTCGAGGGCGGCAACCACCCGCCGAAGGTCGGGACGGGTCGCGTCGAGCATCACGTGGGTGAGCCCCGCCCCCGCCGCCGCGGCCAGGAACACCCCCTGGAGCCATCCGGTGCCCCGCCCCCCCGCGGCGCCCGTGGTCAGGTTGGAGAGCCCGACGATCGTGGCCACCGGCTCCCCGAACACCTCGGGCAATCTCCGGAGAACCTCGAGGAGCGCCGCGTTGTAGGCCTGCCCGTCCTGCCACCCCAGGGGCACGAGCACCGGGTCGATCCAGATCCGCTGGAGGGGAACCCCGGCCTCCTGGCACCGGCCCACGAGCTCGGCGGCCAACGCCAGGCGCTCGTCGGCCTCCCGCGGCACCCCCGAGCCCATGCAGAACACCACCAACTCGGCCCCGAGGCGCGCCGCCAGTTCCGGGATCCCGTCCCGCCCCGGGTCGGCGGAGTAACCGTTCAGAACGACGGGCCCCTCCCATCGCTCCGCCAGCCAGGCCATGGGCTCGGGCCGCGCCGCGTCGGCCACCAAGCCTCCGGCCCACACGCCCTCCAGGCTCCCCACCACGAAGGCCACATCGTCCCGGGTGGCCGACCGGCCCAGGTTCACGTCGAGGTAGGCCGCCCCCGCCTCGACCGCGGCCCGCGCCAGCCGTTGCAGGGGTTCGGGGTCGCGGCGGGCCACGGCCCGGGCCACCTCCGGATGGGCCACGGTGAGGTTCTCGGCCACCACGATCACCGCCGGCCCTCCCCCCGTCCGGCCGGGGCACGGGCCCCATCCCCGGGTTGCGCGTGGGCGGCGATTCTCGCCCGCCAGTCGTCCGCGACCCGGTTCCGCTCGGCCCAGGCGGCCCGCAGGCCGTTCACCCCCCGGGGCCCGGCGGTCCATGCGGTGGCCAGGCCCGCCGCGGCCAAAAGCACGCCGAGCACTAGGTCGAGGGGCAGGCGGCCCCTTCGCCGGGCCGGCGCAGGGGCGACCGCCTTCCCCGTGCCCGCGGGTTGAACGACGCCGCGTTCCAGCAGTTCCGCGAGGGCCTGCATCCCCCGGAACTCCCCGAGCCGCGCCCGGTCCACCACCTCCCGAACCGTGGCCACCCCGTCCACCAGGGCGAGCACCTTGAGGGCGGCCGCGTCCACGTCTTCCGGAAGGGGACTGCCGGCCTTCCGGGACAGCACGATCCGGTCCGACGGCAGGACCTTTCTTACCCGGGGCCATTCGTCGACCTGGCGGAACCCCTCCATGAGGAGCTCCCCCACGTCGATCAACTCGCTGACCCCCTCCTCCACCTCCACCGGTTCCTCCCGGAACCGGAACTCGCCGCGTTTGAGGGCGAGAAGCCCGTACACCGTTTCCCGGTGCTGAAGGCCCAGCACCTCCCGGAACTCTCCGAGCCGGAGCACCCCCATGGAGACCAGGATGTCCCCGAGCCGGCGAAGGCTTTGGCGCTGGCGCTCGAGGGCGAGCCCGAGCTGGGCCGGGGTGATGAGGCCGGCCCGCACCAACCGGGCCCCGATCAACTCCGCCGGGCTCCGCCGGTCGGGCCACGCCTCCACGAGGCGCCCCTCTCGAAAACGCAACCGCGCGACGCCGTCGGCGGTTTCGATCTCGAGGGTTCCCGTCTTTCCCTGGTGGGAAACGAGTTGCAGCAGTTCGGAAAGGTTGAAGGTCTCCAGGTTTCCGCGGAGGCTCATCCCGTCCCCCTCCGGCCCAGGGCCCGCAAGAGCGACCACGCGTGAAGAAACGCCAGCAACCCGGCGGCGGCCCACCACGCCCGGGGCTCGGTCCACCAGGGCCAGAGCGGCACCGGGACCCAGGCCGTTCCCAGGGCCCCCACCGCGCCGACCCACAGCACCCCGGCGGCCGCGGCTCTTCCTCCCCCGCGTGCGAGGAATCTGCCCCACCCGGGAAGGAGCGCGTTTCCGATCCGGGTTCCCACTTCCAGCCTTCGCCGCCACCGGTGCCGACGATCCCGGATCCGCTCGGCCTCGGCCGGGTCGGGAGCCTCGGCCCGATCGAGGGACCAGCAGGCGGCGCAAAGATCGGTTCCCTTCACCCGGTAGCCGCACCGAGGGCAGATCACCACCCCGCACCCGGGGCACAGCCGGCTCCGCCGGTCCCGGGCCAACCGGCCCGCCGCAATGGCCAGGAGGAACCCCACAAGGCCAGCCCCCCAGACCGGCACCGCCCTCCAGGGCCACACGAACCAGCCCACCACCGGCCCGGCCCATCCGGGCACGGGGGCGGGGCGAAGAAGCGGTCCCCAGATCCACCCCGGCGGCACCGGCACCGCGGCGGGCACGCCGTCACCCCGTCCCGGCTGCTGCCGGGTCTCAAAGCGTTCCACGGCGGAAGCGTCCACGGACCGGGCTTTCTGGAGCGCCTCGTCGGCACCCCGCAACTCGAGCCGCGCCAGCCGAGCCAGGTGGAGGTTGTACCAGGCCACTGGATCGTCCGGACGGAGGGTGGCCGCCGCCTCGTAGTGGGCCTCGGCCTCCTGGTACCGCCTCCCGAGATAGGCGGCGTTTCCCAGGGCCACGCGCCAAAACGCGGGGTTGTCCCCCCGGGCCAGGGCCTCTTCCGCCACCCGCTTCGCCTCGCCCCAGTCCCCGCGGCGCTGGGCGAGAGCGTACCGCACCACCGGATCGGCGCCGGACCCGGGCCCGAACGCCCCCGGTTTGGCCCCCGTCCGGACCAGGTAGCGGTGCCACGCCTGGGACGAGAGTTGAGGGTCGAACGCCCCCAGCCTGAGGGACAACGGTAGGGAAAACGCGGCAAGGAACGCCACGGCGAGGACGATCCGTCCCCGGGAGGGCAGGTAGGGCACCAGAGCCGCCGCCAGCGCCCCCAACGCGGCACCGGGGCCGAACCCGGCCAGCCAGGCCGCACCCGCCAGGAACACGCCCACCCCTCCGGGGGTCCACCGGCGGTACCGCCACGGGAACGCGTCGGCGTAGTCGTGGAGGAGCAGGCGGCCCCGGGCGACCACCCCCCACAGGACGAAGGCGGTGAGGGCAGCCCAGCCCGCCAGCCCGATCCCCACGGCCGTCCGGGCGGCCAACTGTCCCAAAACCCAAGGGTCCGAGACGACCGCGCCCAGGCCCGCCAGGCCGTGGCGCACCCGGTCCGCCCAGGCGGTCTCCGGGCGGGTCGCCAGAACCCACCGGGCCCTTGGGTCGCCGGGAGCCGCTTGCACGGCCAACTCGGCCCAGACCGGGGCCTCCTCGGCGGTCTGCGCCCGCCGGGCCTTCTCCAGAAACCGCAACTCGAGCGGCACCAGGTCCGAAGCCAGTTGCTCCGCCCGAAGCCGCTCCATCCAGGCCCGAAGCCGCGCACGGGCCTCCGGGGACCGGCCGGCGTCCTCCCACCCCGGAGGAAGCGCTGCCGCGCTGCCGGCCACGAGGAGCACCAGGCCCACCAGGGCCGCTACCCGCCGAATGACCGCCCCCTTTCCCTCGCGGCCGCCCCACGGCGCTCGCGGCGGTCACGCCCCACGGTTGGCCCTCACGAACTTCCACTTGAGATCGGCGGTCACCGTCTCGAGAAGCCGGTCCTCGTCCGCCGTGAGATTCCCCCGGGTCTTCTCCCGCAGGAGGTCCAGGATGTCGATCGTGTGCCGAGCCTGCTCCAAGTCCTTTTGGAGGCCGCCGGTTGCGGGGTCGGGCACCTCACCCAGATGCACCAGGGCCATCTGGGCCAGGCCCACCACGAAACCCGTGAAGTCCACGGGCGGCAGGGGGGTCTGCCGCGTCCGCTCCGAGGACTCGGCGGGCCGGGGCTCCTCCTGGACCCCTTCCCCGTCCGGCCGGACCTTCCTTCGGTCGCGCACGGTGAACCCACGCTCCTCGGTCATGGTCCATACTCCTTTTCGGCTGGGAAGCTGGGAGGCTGGGAAGCGGAAACTCTGCCCCGCCCCCCGGCGCATCGCCTCCGCCCTGGGTCCTCACCGGCTCCTGCGAGCGCTGCCGCCCCCCGGAGCGCTCATGCCGGGAACACCTCCTGGAGCCGAGGCAGGAACTCCCGCACAAACTCCTCCATCCTACGGGCCACGGCGTCGGGGTCTCCCCCCTTGGGCACCGTGGCGATGAACCGCACGAGCGCGCCGTCGTTTCGCTTGCGGAAGATCGAGTCCACCACGAGCCACACCTTGGCCCAGTACTCGTTCGTGATGTTCCTCCCGCGGCTCTGGTACCAGTACAGCACCACCTGGCGCTCATCGCCCTTCTGGATCACCACCCGGTTCGCCCGGGTGGCGCCGCCGTTCACCCCCGGGGTCTCGAAGGTCACGACCCGGGCCTCCACGGGCCGCCACCCGGCGCCGGGCAGGCAGTGGCGGGGCGAATGGATCTGGTCGCCCTCGGCCTGTCGCTCGTAATACCCCACGTACACCGACACCGCGGCCCCGTCGGGCGCCCGGTAGGTGCGCAGGAGGTAGTCCTCCACGCCCACCACTTGCACGATCCGTTCCTCGAGGCTCGACGGCACCCCCTTCCACGCCCCGATCTCCAGGGGCACGCTGGCCAGGGGCCGCCGGAGCGGCACGGCCTCGACGTCGCTCAGGAACCGGGTGTACCCGGCCGTAGCCAGGATCAGGGCCACCAGAACCAGCGTTCTCCGGTGCATGGGTTCCTCATCCGTCCTGTGGTCGGGGGCCGATGCGGTTCAGCACCCACCCGGTGGCGAACAGCAGCACGAAGGCCACCACGAACACGAGCCAGCCGGAGAACGTGTGGAAGAACCCCTCGGCCGCCTTGGGGCTCACGTAGTGGGTCAGCAGCCCGGTGCCGGTCACCCGGAACGCGTTGGCGGCCACGGCGATGGGCACGGCCGAGAACACCAGGAGCACCCGGCGCCACGCGCCGCGGCCCATAAAGTAAGCGTAGACCACGCTGAGCGCCAGGAGGCTCACGAGGCTCCGGATCCCGCTGCAGGCGTCGGCCACCTCGAGGGTCTGGGAGGCCAGGTGGATGACGTTGCCCTCCCGAAACACGGGAACCCCCAGCCAGAACAGGGTCTCCGTGGCCACCCGGGCGGCCAGGAGTTTGAGGGGAAACGCGACGGAATCGTACACCAGGTACGGAAGGGGAACCATGAAGAGGAGGAACGCCAGCGGAAAAAGGGCCTTGCGGAACACGCCCCAGCCCCAAAGCCACAGCGTCGACCCCATGAGGAGGAACACCAGGCTCGAACGCTGGAGGAACAGCTCGGCCCCGGCCCGGCCGAGCACGTAGAGGGCGAGGCTTCCGAGGCACAGCGCGAGCCCGGCCCAGGAGCCCCGCGCCCGCCGGGCGGCCTCGGCCAACTCCCGCCGGCGGTCCCACAGGAGGTACAGGCTCACGGCTGGCACCAGGAACCCGTGGGAGTAGTTCTCGTCGATGCGCCAGTCCTGCACCATCGGCGGCACCACGGCGGCATAGAGCACGGCCACCGCGCCGAGTACCACCACGAGATCCAAAGCCGAGGGCGCCGATCGAGAGCGGGCCATCCGTAGCTCCTCAAACGGCCGGAAGCGGCCGTTCTCCGAAGGGAAACGAAGCACCGCCCCGAGGGTACCGATAGCAGACAAACGCCGTCAAGGAATCGGCCTCGGAGGGCTCGTGAGCGGGCTCACGCGGCCTTCTGGCCCGCTGGGGTGCCCGAGATCCAGCGGACCACGGGCGAGGCCACGTACGCGACGGCCGCGAGGAAGGCGATCCACAGGGGGGCCGTGTACTCGTCGGTGCGTACCCCCTGGGCGAGAAGCAGGAGGAAGAAGGCCAAAAAGGCCACCCGGGCGATGCGCGGGATCCGGGGGAGCACGGCCCGGCCGAAGTGGGCGTAGGGGACCCTCGACACCATGAGGGCCGCGCTCACGAGCACGATCAGCGCCTTGGCCAGGTCGCCGGGCACCAGCAGGCACCCGCTTCCCACCAGGAGCGCCCCGCCCGGGCTCGGTAACCCGCTGAACTCGTGGACCCCGCCGGCGACACCGGCCTTTCGCTTCTCCACCACGAACCGGATCAGGCGGTACACGGTGGCGGCCAGATGCACGAACCCCAGCGCCGCCCCGAGCCAGAACCGGTCGAACGCCGTGGCCACGATGAGCCCCACCGTGACCCCGAAACTCGTCCCGTCGGCCACGTCGTCGAAGATCTCCCCCCGGGGCGTGGACCCCCACTTCTCCGCGGCGCGCCCGTCAAAAAGATCCAGGAACTGCCCCAGGAACACGAGGCCGAAGGCGTACACCGGGTCGCGGCCGGTCACCACGACCCAGATGCCCCCCAAGCCGCAGACCAGATTCAGCAGGCTCAGGATGTTCGCGTACCAGTAGTTGGGAATGACCTTGAACGCCCACGAGCAAAACGCGAGGGCCGTGCAGATGACCAGGAGCGGCCGGATCGTGCGGTGGAGCGGCAGGGGCCCGTAGATCCACTCGATCCCGGTCACCGCCAGGAGCACCACGATGAGGAACGTCTTGGCCTTCCCGAAGAGATTGGCCGATTTTTCCTTGAGGAAGCGCCGGGACGCCTGCCCCAGGAGGTCGAACCCCAGGAGCACCCCCACGAGCCACGGATCGTACACGCCCTTCCACGCGAAATAGACGAGGAGCGGGGCGTACATGAGCTTGTCCGACAGGGGGTCGATGGTGGCGCCCCGGGGGCTCGAGAGGCCGGTGCGGCGGGCGATGTCGCCGTCGGTGAGATCGGTGATCATCCAGAACGCGAAAAACAAGAATGCGGCCCGGGGCCACCCCAGCTCGAGGAGCGCCACCGTCACGAACCCCATCGGGTAGCGCAGCCGGCTGATGTTGTTGGGCCACAGCACCCGGTTACGCCGCACGAAATCGCGCTGGGCCGGCGTGCGCACGAACCGGTACACCAGGAACCGCTCCGCCGCGAACAGCGCGAGAACCGGCAGCACCAACTCGATCAGGATTCTGTCGTACGGGGGCATGGGAGTTCCACGTGACTGCGGTCCACGGTCGCCGGTCCTGCGGTCTTCGGTCCCTTGATCCGGGCCGTGGCGGCCCACCACCTGGCCGACGACCGACGACCGACGACCAACGACCAACGACCGAATTTAGTAAGGCTACCGGGATCCGGCGTGCGATTCCAGGGGCGCGGTGCGGTGGAGGGCTTCCGGGGGGTGTGGGAGGGAGCCAAAAGGGGGTATCGGAGCGGGACAAACGGGATGGCGCCAAAGGGGCACGGGGAAGAGGCCGCAGAGCAACCGGCGCGCCCCAGGAAGGCAACCGGCGGCCCCCGAAGTCCCCAAGGGTTCAGCGTTCCAGCTTCCCAGCCTTCCAGCCTCCCAGCCTTTACAACACCCGGGTCCACCCGGCCTGCTGGGACTCGGACGGCGCGGCGTCGTCCTCGGCCGGGGCCGGGGCGGCGGGGGCCGTGGCGTGGGCCTCGATGCGGTTTCGGCCCCGGGCCTTGGCGAGATAGAGGGCCCGGTCGGCCCGCTGGATGAGCCCCCTCAGGTCCCGGGCGTCCTCGGGGAACGCGGCCACCCCCATCGAGATGGTGAGCTTCCCCCCGGGCTGGCGCTCCTCGCCGGGAAAGTAGAACGCCTCCACCTCCTTGCGGATCCGCTCTCCGATCTCCACGGCCTCGCGCTTTCGGGTCTCGGGCAGGATGATCGCGAACTCCTCGCCCCCGAACCGGCTCACCACGTCGATGGCCCGCACGCTGGCCCGGAGGATCCGCCCCAGGAGCACCAGGGCCTTGTCGCCGGCCGGGTGGCCGTTGGTGTCGTTGTAGTGTTTGAAGTGGTCGATGTCGATCAGGATGAGGCTCAGGGGATGGCTGTGGCGCGACGCCCGGTCCAGCTCCTGGGCCAGCCGCTCCTGGAAGTACCGGCGGTTCAGGAGCCCCGTGAGGCCGTCGGTGATCGAGAGCCTCCGGAGCTCTTTCGATTGCGCCCAGTAGGTGGACCGCTCGATGGCCAACGTGGCCTGGGCCAGCACGGTTTCCAGCACGTCCAGGTCCTGGGGCTCGAAGGGCTCTCCCGTGGCCTTGTCCGAGAGGTTCAGCACCCCCACCGTGTGGCCGTTCTTCCGGATCGGCAGGCACAGGAAGCTTCGGGTGTCGAACCGGGGCCGGTTCTTCCGGCGGAACCGCGGGTCGAGCTCGATGTCGTGGACGATGATGGGCTCGCCGGTGGCGAACACCCTGCCGGCGATCCCCTCCCCGGCCCGGAGCCGCAGCCGCTCGGCCACCTTCTCGGCCATGCCCACGGCCGCCCGCACCCGCAGGGCCCCGTTTCCGGCCTCGGGCACCATGAGGCTCCCTTTGCGGGCCCCGGTGAGCTTTCGGGCCTCGTCGAGGATGACCCGGAAAAGCTCCTCGGGGTCGAGGCTGCCCAGGAACCGCTGCGACAGGCTTCGCACGGCCGCCACCTGCTCGTGGCGGCGACGGGCGTCCTCCTGGAGCCTCCGGTTTTCCAGCACCACCCCGAGCTGCACCCCGAACCCCCGCAGCAGGGCGCTCTCGTCCGCGTCGAGCTCCCGGTTCACCACGGCCAGCACCAGGTCCACGCGGTCGCCGGTGCCCACGGGGAAGAGCGAAATCCGCTCCACGCTCTCGGGCAGCCCCAGGCGGGAGAGCTCGTGGGGGTCGTCCACCCGCACCGGCCGGCGGTGCTTCTCCAGGTCGGCCACGGGGGGGAGCTCCGTCGAGAGCGACCACGAAAGGAGCGCCTTTTCCAGCGGCCCCGACGCGGTCTGCACCCGGAACCGGCCTGCCCCGCCCTCGCGCACGAGCACCGCGGCGTTTTCCACCTCGAAGAGCACGCTCAGGGTCGAAAGGGCAAGCCCCCAGACCTCGATGGCGCTTCCCGCCTGCAGGAGGTCGGGCAGCAGGTCGAACAGCGTCACGGCCCGGGTTCGGTCGCGGTCGGCCCGGCGGCGCTCGGCATGCCCGCGCACCAGCGCCCCGAGGCACAGCCGGACCAGCGTGCCCCAGGCCTGGAGCTTCCGGGGTTCCACCTCGGCCCCCGCGTCCCCGGCGCCCAAAAGGACGATCTGCGGCAGGTCGGACGCGCCGGCCACCGGCCCGGCAAACACCAACCGGCCCGACGGGTCCCGGAACAGGATCGTGTCGTCCCCGCCGAGGGCCTGCTTCACGATCTTCCGGAGGAACCCCGGCCACCCCTTGGGATCCTGCCCCGGCACCTCGGGCAGCCCCAACTCCCGCAGGTCCCCGGCCACCACCCCGCCGGGAACGCACACCAGGGCCATTCGGACTCCGGCGGCCTCGGCAAAGGACCGGGCGAACCGCTCCCACTGGGCCGGAGAAAGAATTTTCCCAAGGTTGGGAAGCGACGCGGCATTCATGTGGCGATTTTGCCTCGCTTTTCGAAACCGCTCCAACCGGGCGGTCGGCGCACTGTAGTACCGCCCCGCGGCGGGGGTCAAGCGCGCGAAACCCGTTGATTCCCCTCGGGGAAGCCGCAGCGGGCCCCCGGCCCGCCCTCCGGTGGCGCCGTGGGCGAACCCCGCCCCAAGTGGGGATTTATGCAAACGCCGGTCCGGCCGCCGGCCGAAAAAAATTTCGCAACCGCCTAAAGTCGATGCCTCACGCGGACGAAAAGAAAGACAAAGCGTCGGATCGAGGTTGACCCAACCCGACGCGAACCCCTCTTGGCCGGGGCACGGTTTCCCTCCTTTCCCGTGCTCCGGCGATTTTTTGCTCCGCCGCGCCGCGGCCGCCGTCTTACCCGTCCCCCTCCGACACCACCCGCCCTCGCACGCACCGGCCCCGGTGGGCCCGGGTGGGGTAGCGCCGGCAGACCTCGGGCTTGGTGTCATGGATGCGGCAGCGGGCCTCCTCGGGGCCGGTGCGCACCAGAAACGGGCAGTCGTCCAGGCGTTCCCCCGTGGCCGGGTCGTACCAGATCTCCTGGTCCGGCCCCATCCGGGCCAGCAGATCGGCCCGCCCCTCCCGGTTCCAGCGTTCGAGGTCCCCGTCGGTGGCCCGCAACCGATGGCCGTAGAGGTCGCAGCAGATGCCGCAGCGCAGGCACCCCGCCTCGGGCTGGAGCCCTCGGCGGCTCGGTCGGATTCGCTCCCAAAGGATTCGGATCACGGCGAGGTCGGCTCGGGGGCTGGAGAGGGGGCCTCCGGCGGCCGGTTGAGGGCCTTCGGGGTTTCCGTCATGCTACGCGTTCCTCCGTGAACCTGACCGCCGAGGCGCAAATCCAAACTGCCATGCGCCTCCCCGCCGGACGTCGTGGCGGCTCGGCGGCGAGGCGGCTCAACTGCGGTGAATTGTGAAGTCGTAAATCGTGAATCGTTTGGCCGCTCGGCGCCCCGCGCGACCTACAGCCCTTCGGCCCCTCCCGAATCCCGCCTTCCGGAAGCTGGTCTCCGATACGCGGACCCCCGGCCCGGATCGCGCCTTGGAAGACTCGTAGGACAGGGGGGCGCGGCCTGACACGGGCGTCACCATGCTGCGTCTAAGGCCCCCCAGGGGTCCAGGGGAGATGCCGTGCCGAAGCCAAACGAAGCGAGGGGCGCTTCCCAAGGCGGAAAGCGCCCCTCGCTTCGATCGTTCCCCCGCTCGCCCCCGTCTCGATCAGGACGCGGGTTCCTCCTCGTTCTTCCCCTTCTTCCCCCGCCGCCGGGTCACCCCGGCGATCCCGAGAAGCCCGGTGCCCAGGAGCACCATGGTGCCGGGCTCGGGAACCACCCCCCCCGGCCCGCCGCCACCCCCCCCGCCAACATCCGTGGCACCGACCCAGGTGCTCTCGCCCCCCGCCAAACTTTGAATCTTGACAGCGGAGTAATACTGGGTGGTTCCACCAAAACCGTCACTGCTCAGGAACTTGAACGAATCCGCCCCAAACGTACCCGCCCCCGAGTACGTGATGTCGTACACGAGAAGCTCCCCGGCCGACAGCCGATTCCCCGGAGGGGGAAGATCAAACGTGAGATCGTAAAAACCTCCGGAGCCGTCTGCTTTAGTCGTATTCGTGCCCACTCCGATGTCCACATTCCCGACGGTACCCGGATCCGAGGCCGCTCTCGCAAAGGAGAAGTTGCTGGGGTCCAACTGGAGCCCTTCGTCAAGGTTGAAGTACCACCGCGTGGCATCTTCATCCCCCACCAAATCGTGGGCGCTCATGGTGATGCGCACCTGGTTGGCTGCGATGTCTTCCACTGTGGCCGTCAACCACGGGGGCGTTCCCCCTGGCGAAGGTTTGCCCGAAAAGACGGTGTCCATCTCAAAGGTCACGACGCCGGCGTGGGCACTCGAGAAACCAGCGAACACGGCGCCCACCAGTGCCACGGTCCAGGCGAAACGTAATGGTGTTCTCATGTCTAACCTCTCTCCCTAGAGGGCCACATTCGTGAGCAGCGTGCCCTGCGATCACCCGTTGAAGTTATCTCGGCGCGTTTAATATGCACTTTCTGTGCCAATACCCCGTCATGACCACACCACACGAAGACGAACAGAATCGTGTGTATTTTCAACATGTTCTGACTGCCCCCGCCAACCGCGGGCTTCTTCCAGGCCCGGACACGGTCCGCGGTCCGTTACCCAAAAGTGGAAAACCTTTTCACCCCCCTCCGCCCCCGTTCCCCTCCATTCTCTCCCGCAAGGCCTCAACCTTTGCCTCCAGAGCCTCGGCACCCGGCAGGGGCTTCAGCCGGTTCAAGACGGAGCGCGCCTCGTCCCGGCGGCCCAGGGACACCAGATTCTGCGCCCTATGGAGAAGCACCTCGGGATCCTCTGGGGCTTTGGCCGCCGCGAACCGCAAGACCGGCTCTGCCTCCTCGTGCAGTCCCGCGGTTTCCAACGCCCAGCCCAGGGTATCGGCCACCCGAGGATCTCCCGGGGCTCCGGCCACCGCGAGTCTGGCCAAGGCCAGCGCTTCCTCGGTGCGTCCAAGGGTTAGATAGAGGTTCGCCAGGTTGTTGGCCGTGTAGGGCTCTCCCGGCACCCGGTCCAAAAACTCCCGGTACACCGCTTCCGCCTCTTCCACCCGGCCCTGCCGGAGCAAAAGGGCCGCCAGATCGTTATACGCGTGGGGTTGATACGGATTCAGGTTGATCGCTTCCCGAAACTCGACCGAAGCTTTCGCAAGATCTCCCTGCGCGGCAATGATCTTCGCCTTCATGTACCGGGTAGACCAGTAGTTGGGCTCCAGGAAAAGGCTTCGGTCGATCTTCGAGGCCGCCTCTTCGAGTTTCCCCTCTTCGTAGTACAGGGTGGCGAGATAGTTCAAAACGATGGGGACCTCTCCCTGGAGCCGCAGGTAGTCCTCTACCTCCCTGATACGTTCTCGCAGCGGCGAGCCCAGTTCCTTCATCACCGCAAGCTGGGCGAGGAGAGGCTCCCAGCCCTCCGGGTTTCGGCTTCGGGCCTCCCGGTACCACTCGAGCGCTCTGCGCGCTCGACCCTTTGCACGCTCCAAGTCCCCCTGCAGTTTCGCCACCCGGTCGTTCTGGGGCAACGCCTGGTCCAGTTCCCTCAGTTCGCGCGCCGCGGCCTCAAGTTCCCCCGCGGCAAGGAAGATCTCCGTCCGCAGGAACCGGACCCGCGGCAGGGTGAGCAGCCTTTCCGGAAGCACCCCCAGAACCTTGTCGGCCGCTTCCGGGGCTCCTGCATCCAGGAGCAACTCGGCATAATCGAACCGGGCAAACGGGTGGCTCGGGACCCTTTGGAGCACCCGCTCGAACTCGGCTCTCGCGGCGGCCCAACGGCGCTGGCCGGCCAGGGCCTTCGCGAAAAGGTAGTGGGTCTCGACGGTCATGTCGCCCCGTGCTATCAGTTTTTGCAGGGCGTCCGCCGCCCACCGGTGGCGCCCGGAAACCAGGTGCATCTTGGCTTCGAGCAAAAGGGCCGTACGGCCTCCGGCCTCTAGCTTTGCCGCCGCCTCCAGATACTTCCGCGCCTCGTCGGGCCGACCGGTGGTGATGAGAACATCGGCAAGGATTGCGCTTAGCCTCGGGTCGCCCGGTTTCACCTTCAGCGCGTCGTTCAATACCGAACCTGCTCGGTCCAACTCGCCGGTCCGCAGGAGCACGCGCGCCAACGCGACGGTGAGCTCCCTCCACGCCTCGCTGCTCGGAGCTCTCGCTGAACGCCTTTGTTCGAGATACGACGCCGCATCCGCCGGCTTGCCCGACCGCTCCAGGAGTTGGGCCCACACGCGGTCCACCCAGACCGCTTCGGGTGACTTGGAGCGTTCGGCGTCAAGCAGTTCTTTCGCCTCCTCCGTTTTCCCGCTTTCGACGAGAAGCGATACCAACGTCTCGAGAAGCTTCGGGGAGTCGGGATATCGGCGCAGCCCCTCCCGGCACACCTCCAACCCTGCGGCCGCTCCTTCCCGCCACGCCAGGTAGGCCGCCGCGGCCCGGAAGGTATCTTCGTCCGCCTCGGGGGAGTCGGTCGCGGCAAGCCACGCCCGAACGGCGTCCTCCACCCGCCCCGACCCGCTCAGTGCCTCGGCCTTGAATCGGAGTCCTCTGGCGCTTAGGGGAGCGGCTTTCAAAGCCGTTTCCGCCCGTTCGAGGGCCTCCTCGTAGTTTCCGGCCGAAAGCAAGAGTTCCGCTAGATCCAGGTTTGCCCCAATGTGACCCGCATTCGCATCGAGAACCCGTGCCAGCGTCTTTCGGTACTCGCCCGGGCGTCCCAGCACATCCAAACACCGGGCGAGGCCGTAGAGGCTGTCAGGGTCGTTGGGGAGTTCCTGGAGGGCGGCCTGGTACTCGATGCTGGCCTCGCGCACCTTGCCCTCGGACAGGTAGGCGTCGGCCCGCTGCCGGTGCATGGCGGCCTTCTCGGCCGGGCCCTTGCCGCAGGCCCCGAGGCCGAGCGTCAGAACGAGGAGGAGGGCCGCGAGGACGGAGGTTGTTCGAATCATGGGTTCCGATCGATATCGAGGGGCCCCCGTGGCGCGGGGGGAATTCGGGCAAGATTGGGCTCACCAGGGGCGCCGGTGCGGTGCCGTGGCATCCGGCACGGCGCCCCCCGGTGGCGGTCGGGGTTCATGCAACTGGGGTGCCGGGGGCGCCCGGACGTGCGGATATTCGGCCGTGGGGGCCCGATCGCGCGGCCATGAGGCCAGGCGGTCGGGCGGGGAAAACATTTTCCCTCCCCCGGAGCCGGGCCGGAATGGGAAATGGATTACCCACTCCTGTGGCAGCAGCTTCCCTTCGGGGCCCCCCTTGGCCCCTCTCCCCCCGCCTCCCCTTCGGCAAGGCGGTTGATCAGGTGGGCCTGGTAGCCGGCGCCGAAGCCGTTGTCGATGTTGACCACGGTCACCCCCGACGCGCAGGAGTTGAGCATGGCCAGAAGCGCGGCGATGCCGCCGAAGCTCGCCCCGTAGCCCACGCTCGTGGGCACGGCGATCACGGGCACGGCCACGAGCCCGCCGATGACGGAGGGCAGGGCGCCCTCCATGCCGGCCACGGCCACCACACACCGGGCCTTCCGGAGCACCTCGCCGTGGGCCAGGAGCCGGTGGAGCCCGGCCACGCCCACGTCGTAGAGCCGCTCGACCCGGCTCCCGAAGGCCTCCAGGGTGAGCGCGGCCTCCTCGGCCACCGGGAGGTCCGAGGTGCCGGCGGCGGCCACGGCCACGAGGCCCACGGGCCGGGGCTTCTCCCGTTCCAGCAGGATCATGCGGGCCAGCCGGTCGTACCGGGCCTCGGGGAACCGCTGGCGCACGGCCTCGGCCGCGGCTTTCGAGGCCCGGGTGCAGAGCACGGTGGCCGACCGCTCGGCCAGCCGCTCGAAGATCCCGGCCACCTGGTCGGGGGTTTTTCCGGCGCCGTAGATCACCTCGGGCAGGCCCTTTCGGAGGGCCCGGTGGTGGTCCACCTTGGCGAACCCCAGGTCCTCGAAGGGAAGCGCCGAAAGCCGATCGAGCGCCTCGTCCACCGAGGTCTCGCCGGCCCGCAGGGCCTCGAGGAGCCGGCGCAGGGCCTCCCGGGTCACGGTTCCACCTCCCGCTCCTCCGGCCGCAGCACCTCGTTCATGGCCCCGGTCCGGTAGCCCTGGAGGTCCAGGGCTACGTAGGCGTACCCGGCCGCCTTGACGAGCCGGACGACCGCCTCCCGGAGCTCCCCGGCGACCCGGGCGAACTCGTCGGGCCCCACCTCGAGGCGGGCCACGTCGCCGTGGTGGCGCACCCGGAGCACCCGGAGCCCCAGGGCCCGCAGCCCCTCCTCGGCCCGGCCGACCCGGGCCACGGCCTCGCGGGTGATGGGGGTGCCGTAGGGGAACCGGGAGGAGAGACAGGCCATGGCCGGCTTGTCCCAGGTGGGGAGGCCCCGGGCCCGGGACAGCGAGCGGATGTCGGCCTTGGTGAGCCCGGCCTCGTCCAGGGGGCTTCGCACTCCGAGCTCCCGGGCGGCCCGCCGGCCCGGCCGGTGGTCGGAGCGGTCGTCGGCGTTGGTGCCGTCGGCCACCCAGGGAAGCCCCTCCTCGGCCGCCACCTCGAGGAGCTTTCCGAAGAGCTCCCGCTTGCAGTGGTAGCACCGGTCGGGGGGGTTTCGGACAAAGGCCGGCAGGTCGAGCTCCTCGCTCACGATGAACCGGTGCCGGCCCCCGAGGCGGCGGGCCAGGGCCTCGGCCTCGCGGCGCTCCCGCTCCAGGTAGGTCTCGGAAACGGCCGTGACCCCCAGGGCCCGCTCGCCCAGCACCTCGACGGCCGCGGCGAAGAGGTAGCTCGAGTCCACACCCCCCGAAAACCCGATCACCACCCCGCCCATCTCGCGCAGGAGGTCCCTGAGGCGCGCCTCCTTGTCGGCCAGGCGGCGAGGCGGCGCGGCGGCAAGGCGGCCCCCGGCCCCCCCTGCTGGCGTACCGGGGCCCTGGGACCCCGAGGCGCCCGGCCAATCATCCATCAAGTGGTTTCGCATCCAATCACGCCTAACGATTTGTTTTCCAAGCGTATTTGTATCACTCAAAGCCACCCGATACGGTTCCGCCCAGTCCCCAGTCCCCAGTCGCCAGCCGCGCCAGCCGCGCCAGCCGCGCTAGCCGCCCAGCCGCCTAGCCGCTAGAACACCTCCACCCGCACCCGGTCCTCGGCCAGGGGCTCGGCGAAGAGCCGAAGCCCCAGGGCCAGGGCCTGGATCTCGGCGGCGAGCTGGTCGGCCGTGCCGTAGTACACCAGGTCCTCGCCCCGCACCTGCTGGAGCCGGTAGGAGGTGCGGCGGAGCTCCTCCAGCACCGCCCGGGCCTTGAAGTCGAAGTCGCTCACCACCTCGAGCCGGATGCTCCGGGGCGCCTCGGGGAACCCGAGCTCCCGGAGCCGGGCCCGGAGCCGGCCCAGGTCCACGTCGCCCACGAGCCCCGCCCGGTACACGTCGCCCGTCCACACCCCCTGGCGGGCTTCCTCCCGGTAGAGCCCGTCGAACCCCAGGGCCGCGTAGAGCCGGGCCCACCGGCCGTCGCCGGCGAGCGGACTTTCGGGCACCCGCAGGCCCTCGCCGGGGCGGCCGGGATCCTCGGGGGACGGAAGCCGCACCCCCACGCTCGCCAGGGCGTCGCGGGCCAGGGCCACCTTGAGCCGATCGGCCACCACGGCCTCCACCCGCCGGGTCTCGGCCTCCCGGTCCCTGCGGCCGGCGGCGTCGGCGATCCAGCCCGTGGCGTCGTGGAGGCCGAACCGCGGCAACTCGGCCTCGACCCGGAAGCTCCCCCACTCCACCTCGCCGGCCGGCCCCCGGGAGCGAAGGAGCGTCACGAGCCGCCCCCGGAGCCCCTCGCCCCAGGCCCCGAGGGCCACGGTGCCCTCCTCCAACGCCCGGGAAAGCCGCTCCCGATCCCCCTCCCGGTACCCGCTCACCACGGCCGTGACCCGGCCGCTGGGGTCGGTCACCACGAGGAGCGGGATGAACCGGATGCCGAGGCCCTGGAGGATGGCGGCGTCCCGGTCCACCAGGTGGGCCACCCCGAGCTCGCCCCGGGCGGCCTCGTAGCGCCGCACGAACCCGGCGATCCGCTCGAGGGGGAGTCCCGAATCGGTGTTCACGGCCACCACGGTGAGGTCCTCGGCCGGGAACTCCCGCCGGATGGCCCTGAGGTCGTCGAGCTCCCGCACGCAGTCGCGGCAGTGGACCGACCAGAAGGAGAGCACCACGGCGCCCGGGCCGGTGATTTCCTTGAGGGTCACCGGGTTCCCGGCGAGATCCACCCCGGAAAGCGGCGGCAGCCGGTCGCCTACGCGCACCGCCGCGGGAAGGTCCTCCTGGGCCGGGGCGGCCGAGGCCAGAAGGAGGGCCACAAGCGCCGCCGCGATCCGGCTCATTTCAGCTCCTCGTCGTCGATGAGGTAGATGATCCGGTCCTTGACCTCGCTTCGGCTCTTGAGGCTCAGGTAGTACACCCGGTTCCCCACCAGGGCCCAGGCCGCATCCCCCGAGGCCGAGATGGACACCGCCGGCCCGGCCGGCTCCGGCAGGGTGTAGGCCACGGGCGCCTCGGGCCGCACCAGGTTCGCCAGGAGAAGCGCCCCCACGGCCCCCAGCCCCACACCGAACAAAAACTCCTTGCGGCTCATGGCTTCGCCTCCTTTCCCGGCCCCGCGGCCGGGTCACAGGATCCGCACGTGGTGGTTCCCGTACGTCCGCTGGGACGCCGGGAGGCCAGGACGCTACAATCCCTCGTGGTTCTAGCGCCGCCTCGCATCCCAACCCGGGGGAGCGGCCTTCTGGCCGCAATTCTTAAGGACTTTCCGTCCCCTCCCGCCCCCATAGCCGTCCCAGTTCCCTACCCCCTCCACACGGCCGGCTCGAACTCCAGGGTGGCGAAGTAGTCGGCCGGGGTTTCGGCCCGGCGGATCCGCTCCACCGCGCCGTCGGCCCGGAGCAGGAGCTCCTGGGGCCGGAGCCGGCCGTTGTAGTTGAACCCCATGGCGTGGCCGTGGGCGCCGGTGTCGTGGATGACCACGAGGTCCCCCTCGTCGATCCGCGGCAGGGGGCGCTGGATCGCGAACTTGTCGTTGTTCTCGCACAGGGCCCCCACCACGTCCACCACGGTGTCCGCCGGCGCATCCTCTTTCCCGTGCACGGTGATGTGGTGGTACGCGCCGTAGATCGCAGGCCGCATCAGCGCCGACATGCAGGCGTCCACCCCCACGTACTCCCGGTAGATGTGCTTGTGGTTGATGCACCGGGTCACGAGCACCCCGTGGGGTCCGGTCATGTACCGGCCGCTCTCCATGAGGAGCTTGGGCACGTACCCGTGAGTTTTTCCGAACTCCGCCAGAAGCCCCGCGATCTCCCGGCCCATGCGGTCGAGATCCAACGGCTCGTCCTCGGGCCGGTACGGGATCCCGAGCCCACCGCCCATGTTCACGAACTCGAACCGGATGCCCAGGGCGTCCTGCACCCGTTCTACCACATCCAGCAGCATCCGCACGGTTTCGACGAAGTAGTCGGCGTTGCGCTCGTTGGAGCAGATCATGGTGTGGAGCCCGAACCGGGTGGCCCCGCGCTCCCGCGCCAGGCGGTAGGCCTCCACGATCTGGTGGTCGGCCACGCCGTACTTGGCCTCCACGGGATTGCCGATGATGGCGTTCCCCGTGCGCTTGGGGCCCGGGTTGTACCGGAAGCAGATGAGATCGGGCATCCGGGGCACCTTGGGCACCAGGGTGATGTCGTCGAGGTTCAGGATGCCCCCCACGGCCAGGCAGGCCTCCATCTCCTCCACCGTGGTGTTGTTCGAGGTGAACAGGATGTCGTCCCCCCGGGCCCCCACCCGCCGGGCCAGCTCGATCTCGGGGATGGAGCTGCAGTCGAACCCGAACCCCAGGTCGGCCATGATCCGGAGGATCGCCGGGTTCGGCAGGGCCTTGACGGCGTAGTACTCCCGGAACGAGGCCACACCGGAGAAGGCGCGCTTCAGGGCCTCGCCGGTGCGGCGGATGCCGATCTCGTCGTAGATATGGAACGGGGTGCCGAACCGCTCGGCCACCTGGGGCAGCACGGCGGAAAGCCGCGCCTGGAAGTCAGGGGACATGGGCATGGGTCGAACTCCTCAGCTACGGAAAAAAAGAGCGGTCACGAAGTCGGTAAGGATACCCGAGACACCGCGGCAGAGGCCAGAACCGGGGGCGCAGGCGCCGGTGGGGAGTCGGAAGGCTGCCGCGCCTCTACCCCGTGACCCGGGCGGGGGGTTTTGCTAGACTTCCGCGTTTCATGGAACCAAACCCGCGCCCGGAGGTGGCCCGTGTTCGACCGCCTGGCGGAACTCTGGAACGGCGTCGACTGGCAGACCCTGCTCGAGCACGTCTCCAACGAGAAGATCCTCGCGGCCCTGACCCACCCGTACGGGCTGGCGGCGATCGGGGTGCTCATGCTGGTTTCGCTGTTTATGAAGTGGCGCGTGACGTTTGCGGTGCTGGCCGGGGGCGTGGGGGTCGCGTTCCTCGGCCGGTACGCCACCGCCGGCCAGGGCGGCCCCAACCGGCAGCTCTTCCTGTTCGCGGCGGGCGCCGTGGCCGTGGGAGCGTTCCTGATCTACTACCTCTTTATCCGCGAGGACTAGCCCGCCGTGGGACGCATCGGGATCACGACCACGGTGCCGGTGGAGGCGATCTACGCCGCCGGCCACCAGCCCGTGGACCTCAACAACGCCTTCATCACCCACCCGGACCGGAGCCGGTTCCTCGACGAGGCCGAGGCGGCCGGATTCCCCACGAGCACCTGCTCCTGGATCAAGGGGTTGTACGCGGCGGCAAAGCGGCTCGGCGTCGATGCCGTGATCGGAGTGATGTCGGGGGACTGCTCCAACACCCAGGCGCTGGTGGAGATCTGGAAGTACGAGGGGATCGAGACCATCCCCTTCGCGTTCCCGTTCGACCGGGACCCGGGGGCCCTCTCGGAGCAGATCGACCGCCTGTGCCGCCGGCTCGGCACCAGCCGGGAGGAGGCCGAGGCCCAGAAGCGCCGGCTCGACCGGGTGCGGGTCCTGGGCATCGAGCTCGATCGGTTGACCTGGGAGGAGCACCGGGTCACCGGGGAGGAGAACCACCGGCTCCTGGTGGGCATGAGCGACTTCGAGGGCGACCCCGAGGCGTACGCGGCTCGGGTGGAGGCGTTCCTGGCCGAGGCCCGGGCCCGCCCTCCCCGGCCGCCGGAGGTCCGGCTGGGGTACATCGGGGTGCCGCCCATCGTGGACGGACTCTACGAACTCCTGGACTCCTTCGGCGCCGGGGTCGTGTTCAACGAGACCCAGCGCCAGTTCGCCCTCCCCTACCCCGGGACGGATCTCGTCGAGGCCTACCTGCGCTACACCTATCCGTACGACGTGTTCGGCCGTCTCGAAGACATCCGCGCCGAGATCGCCCGCCGGGGGATCCAGGGCATCGTCCACTACGTCCAGTCGTTTTGCTTCCGGCAGATGGAGGACGTGATCCTCCGTAAGGAGCTCGGGGTGCCGGTTCTGACCCTCGAGGGCGACCGGCCGATCCCGGTGGACGCCCGCACCCGCACCCGGCTCGAGAGCTTCGTGGAGATGATCGGGGGATTGGGGATGTGAGGAACCGTGCGGACGCTGGGACGCGCGGACGCACACCCGTGCCTCCCAGCCTCCCAGCCTCATAGCCTCCTATTAACCCGGCGGCTAAATAGGCGCGCTAGGCCGCCGCGTATTGGATCGCCGGGTGCAAGTAGTACAGGCGAACCCGGGCAGGGAGTTTTTGGATCTTGTGCATGACCGAGATCACCTTGTTGAGCAGCTCCTTCGCCG
>NZ_BAAHFQ010000012.1:0-54193 GCF_054681715.1 Deferrisoma sp. | reverse complement strand
GCTCTATCACCCCTTTAGGAAGCTATCGCGCAGCCGCTGGAGCTGGGTGCGCAGGCTGGCATCGAACACAAGGTTGCCGACCCGCGCCACGACCCCGCCGAGAATCTCGGGGTCCTGGCGGGCGGAGAGCTGGACTTCCTTCTCCAGGCGCTTGGCGAGGGCCGCCCGGATCGCCTCGACCTCCTCGGTTTCGAGGGGAAGGGCCGTGAGCACCTCGCCCCGGACCCGGCCCGCGGCCTCGTCGGTCAGGGCCTCGTAGGCCTCGAGGATGTCGGACAAGACCGGGAGCTTGCGGGCCTCGAGGAGCACCCGGAGAAAGTTGGCGACGAGCTCCGAGGGGCCGAGCCGCTCCAGGAGGGCGCCCAGCACCTCGGCCTTGACCCGCCGGGGCAGCACCGGGGTCAGCAGGGTGGCCCGGAGTTCGGGGTTGGTCGCGAAGAGCTCGTAGAGCTCCCGGAGCTCCCGGCCAACCTCCTCGGCGCGGCCGGCGTCGCGCGCCAACTCGAACAGGGCCTTGGCGTAACGGCGGGCGATGCGTTTGCGGTTCAATGGAGTCCCTCGACGCGACGAACGGTGAAGTCCACGGCTTTCTTCTGGTCCTCGGGGCCGTAGGCGCCCCGGATGATCTCCTCGGCCATCGCCACGGCGAGCTGGGCCGCATGGGCCCGCAGCTCGTCGCGGGCCCGCTTGACCTCGTTTTGGGCCGAAGCCTCGGCCTGGCGGCGGATGCCCTCGGCGGCCCGCTCGGCCTCGGCGAGGATCCGCTCCTGTTGGCGTTTGCCCTCGGCCTCGAAGTCGTGCCGGAGTTGGGCGATCTCCTGCTCCAGGTTGGCGACCCGGGCCTTGTAGTCCTTGAGCTTGGCCTCGGCGTCGGCCAGGGCCTTGCGGGCCTCCTCGAGGGCCCGGCGGATGTTTTCCCGGCGGTCCCGGAGGGCCTGGGGCACGGTCTTGCGAAGCGCGAAGTAGAGGATCGCCACGAGGATCGCGAAGTTCACGAACTTCATGCCCAGCGCGACCCAGGGATTGGGACCCTCGTGGGCCCCCTCGGCGGCGTGCTCGGCCGCCAGGGCCAGGGTGGGGCCGGCCAGCAGGGCGAGGGAGAGGACGGAGCGGCCGAACCGGCGCATCAGGCGACCCTCCTTTCGAGAAGCCGTTCTGCGAGCTCCCGGGCCAGGGCCCGGGCGTCGGATTCGAGCGCCTTGCGGGCCTCGGCCGCCTCGGCCTGGACCTGGGCGCGGATCTTGGCGAGCTGGGTCTGGGCCTCGGCCTCGGCGTCGGCAAGAAGTTTCTGGCGCTGGGCCTCGGCCTGCTGAATGAGCTGGGTGCGGATGCGGTCGGCGTCGGCCTTGGCGGCCTGGAGCTTGGCCTGGTAGTCCGTCCAGATGGCCTCGGCCTCGGCCTCCAAGCTTTGGGCCTTCTGGCGGCGGCCCTGGGTGCGGGCCTGGCGCTCCTGAAGAACCCGGAGCATCGGCCGGAACAGCAGCCGGTCCAGAAGGACCATGAGCAAAAGGAAGTTGACGAGCTGGATGACGAGGGTGGCGTTCAGGTTGATCACGGGAACACTCCTCCCAAAGCCCCGGGCGGAAAGCGGCGGCGATGATACACAAAGGCCGCCCGGGAATCAAACACCCGGAGGCGAAAAAGAAACGCCGCGGTCTGGCGAAACGCCGCCCCCGAGGGGGCGGGTCTCTATACCACGAAGATGAGAAGGAGCGCCACCACCAAAGCGTAGATCCCGGTGGACTCGCTGACGGCCTGGCCCACCAGCATGGTGCGGGTGAGGAGGTTGGCGTGTTCCGGGGCGCGGGCGATGCCTTCGCAGGCCTTGCCGGCGGCGAAGCCTTCGCCGATGCCGGGGCCGATGGCCCCGAAGCCCATGGCGATGCCGGCCCCGAGGAGCGCGGCGGCGCGTACAAGATCGGCTCCGGTGATGTCCATGGCGATCCTCCGATGGAAAAGGGGTTATACGACGAAGAGAAGGACGAGGGCCACGACGAGCCCGTACACCGCGGTGGACTGGCTGACGGCCTGGCCGACGAGCATGGTGCGCAGGAGCAGGCCGGCCCGCTCGGGCCGGCGGGCCACCCCGTGGCAGGCGGCCGCCCCGGCGAACCCGGCGCCGATTCCGGGGCCGGTGGCGGCCGCGCCCGCGGAGATCGCGGCGCCCAGGAGGGCCGCGGCGGCCGAGAGGCTGGGGGGAGCCGGCGGGACCCGAAAGAGGAGGAGGAACGAGACGAGCAGGGCGAAGATGCTGGGTGTTTGGGCAACGGCCTGGGCCACGAGCATGGTGGTGGTGATCCGGCCCGCATGGCGGGGGTTGCGGCCGATGGCCTCACAGGCGGCCGCCGAGGGAAATCCGGATCCAACGCCGGGCCCGAAGGCGCCCGCGCCCATGCACAGGCCGGCGGAGAAGAGGGACACGGCCGTCAGGGCCCCGCCCTGCTGGGGGCCGAAGAGGAGAAGGAGCGCCACGACCAGGGCGAAGATGCTGGCAGATTCCGCCACCGCCTGGCCGACGAGCATGGTGCGAAGGATCTCCTGGGCCGCCCCGGGCTGGCGGGCGATGGCCTCGGCGGCGCGGCCGGCGGTTGCCCCCTCCCCGAGGGCCGAGCCGATGGCCCCGAGGCCCATGCACACGGCTGCGGCGGTGAAGGTGGCGAGGGTCAGGTCCACGGCCGGCTACTCCTGAATCGCCACGGAGATGTAGGTCAGGGTCAGCATGGCGAACACGAAGGCCTGGACGGTGCCGACGAACAGGCCGAAAAAGGCGTAGAGGAAGGGCGGGAGGATGAGGTGGTGAACGAGCCGCGAGACCACGGCGATGATGATGGCGCCGCCCATGATGTTGCCGTAGAGGCGGAAGGAGATGGAAACGACCTTGGCGGCTTCCCCGATGACGTTGAGGGGGAACATGAAAAAGAAGGGCTGGAAATACTCTTTGAGGTAGGCCCTCCAGCCCTTGACCCTGAGCGCCGTGGCGTGGGCCACCACGAACCCCAGGAGGCCCAGGGCCAAGGTGGTGTTGAGGTCGCGGGTGGGTTCCTGAAGGAGGGGCACCACCCCGATCCAGTTGGAGAGGAGGATAAAGAGGAAGAGGCTGGCGATGAAGGCGAAATACCGGGGCCCAAGCTTTCCGAGGCTTTCATTCACCAGGTCCCGGAACGCCTCCACCACGGTCTCCACGGCGGCCTGGAAAGGGGACGGTACGAGGTACGGCCGCCGGGCGGCGTAGACGCCTAGCGCGAGAAGCAGCGCCATGACCAGCCAGGACATGGCGAGCGTGGCCGCGTTGAGGACCACCGGCCGGCCCTGGATCCAGAGCGTCCATTGGGGAACCGAGAGAATTTCGTCCATGGGATCTCCGCTGGGACGCTAGGAGGCTTGGACGCTGGGACGCAAAATCATCCGGAGTTCTCGCTCCTTCCGTTCGGCCCAACCTCTGGGGGGGCCTCCCCACGGGGGGCGGAATCCCGAGAACGGGTGTCGGGGTAGACCTTCGTCCTGTCCTCTATCCAGCGGTTCCTGCTTCCCGGTAGCCCTTCAGCTCCGGGTCGCGTGATACGCCACCAGCGCGGGCGGCAGAAAGAGGCCCACGGCCGTGCCCGCGAAGCACGCGGGCGATAAGGTAATGGCCGCGGCGAGAAAGGCAAGGCGCAGGCCGAACCGGCCGAAGGCTCCGGCGGCGGCGCGGCGGCGGGCGCGACCGGGATCCGCAGGAAAGCGGCGGAGGGTCGCGAGGTGCAGCCGAAGCGCGAGGACCCCTCCCAGAACCCCCCAGGCCACGCCGGCGGTGGCGGTCCAGCCGCCCCATAGGGCGGCGACGAGGCCGGCGATGCCGGCGGCCACCGGTAGTCCCGTGGTCACGGTTTCCGCCCCCGACGATCGGATTTATCGATGGTGTCCATCACGATCCGGTATACGGTCCAGATGCCCGAAAGCGCCCCGAGGGGGATGAACACCGCCTTCCAAACCCCGCGGGTTCCCATCCAGCGGTCCAACCCGTGGCCGATCGCCAGGCCGATGCCGATGGCCGCGACCATGGTGAGCCCCAGGTGGGTCAGAAGGCCGAGGTTTTCGGACAGTTCCTTGAGTTCCCCGGGGTCGATGCCCCAGCGCTTTTTGCCTTCGGCCATCGACGCCTCGCGGCGGTTGGGGGGGCGGAAGAGGGCGCACGGGTCTCGGGAGCGCTCCGCGTCAGGGCGAGGCAGTCTCCAGCAGTTGTAGGATGCGATCGAGGTCGTCCAGGTTTCGGTACTCGATGGTGAGGCGGCCGGAGCCCTTCTTCTTGCCGGGAGAGAGCCGGACCCGGGTGCCGAACCGGCGGGAGAGTCGCTCCTCCAGTTCGCGGACGTTGGGATCGGACGCGGGGGCCTGGCGGGGCCGGGGCGACCGGGGCGTGCGGGCGAGTTCCTCGGCCTGGCGCACCGAGAGATTCTTGCGGAGGATTTCCTCCAGGAGCCCAAGCCGATCCGCCTCGTCGTCGAGGCTCAGGATGGCGCGGGCGTGGCCCGCGGTGATCCGGCCGGTGCGCAGGGCGGTGAGGGCCCGCTCGGGAAGGGAGAGGAGCCGGAGGGCGTTGGCCACGGCCGGCCGGGACCGGCCGATGCGTTGGGCGAGCTCCTCCTGGGTGAGCCCCATGCGCTCGATCAGGACCCGGTAGGCCAGGGCCTCCTCCACGGGGTTCAGGTCCTGCCGCTGGAGGTTCTCCACCAGGGCGAGCTCCAGCACCTCCTCGTCGTCGGCGTGGCGGAGGATCGCGGGGAGTTCGGTGACGCCGGCGACCTGGGCCGCGCGCCACCGGCGTTCGCCGGCGATGAGCTCGTAGCCGCCCTGGGGGTCGGGGCGGACGATGACGGGCTGCACGAGCCCCTTCTCCCGGATGCTCTGGGCGAGCTCCTGGAGGGCCTCGGGGTCGAAATCCTGCCGGGGTTGGTGGGGACTCGGGTGGATCTCCTCGATGGGGCAGAGAAAATACTCTCCCTCCAGCCGGTCGGGCAAAAGGGCGTCGAGCCCGGTTCCGAGGGCGGGGCGCTTCTTGCGGCTCATGGGCGGCTCCCTCCGGGTTACGAGAGGAGTTCCTGGGCCATCCGCAGGTAGCTCTGGGCGCCGGTGGACCGGGCGTCGTAGAGGAGCGCGGGCTTGCCGTGGCTCGGGGCCTCGCTCAGGCGGACGTTCCGGGGAATCACGGAGCGGAACACCTTGTCACGAAAGTGGCGCCGGACCTCGTCGGCCACCTGGTGACTGAGGTTGTTCCGGGCGTCGAACATGGTGAGAAGGATCCCCTCCACGTCAAGCCGAGGGTTGAAGGTGCGGCGCACCGTGCGGATGGTGGTGAGCAGTTGCCCCAGGCCTTCGAGGGCGTAGTACTCGCACTGGAGGGGGATGATGACCGCGTCCGCGGCCACCAGCGCGTTGACGGTGAGGAGGCCGAGGCTCGGGGGGCAGTCGACAAGGATGAACTCATACTCGTCGCGCACGGGCGCCAGGGCCTGGCGGAGCCGGAACTCGCGGCGGTCCTGGCCCACCAGCTCTACCTCGGCGCCGGCGAGGTCGCGGGAGGCCGGAACCAGGGAGAGGTTCGGCAGATCGGCCGGTCGCAGGAGGTCCGCCACCTGGGCCTGGGCCAAAAGAAGGTGATAGGACGAGGGGTCGCCGGGGGCGAGCCGGTGCCCCAAGCCGCTCGAGGCGTTGGCCTGGGGGTCGAGGTCCACGAGGAGAACCCGGCGCTCCGCGGCGGCCAGCGACGCCGCGAGGTTTACGGCGGTGGTGGTCTTGCCCACGCCCCCCTTCTGGTTCGCCGTGCAAAGGATCCTGCCCATCGGCCACCTCCTGAGGCGGCGTATGGTAGCACAGGGGGCGGCGACGGGGAACCGACTCGGCGGCGCCGGAGGGGATGTTTCACGTGAAACATCGGCCGGGGGCCGACCCCCGCCCGGAACGGGGCTAAGCCTCGGTAGGCCGTGGGGGCCGCGTGCTTGCCATACCCTGGCACGCGGAGGCGCCGGCGCGCGCGAAGTCGGGCGGGGCAAGGGGCCTGGTTCCGGCCGTGCGTGGGCGCGGCATCCGGCCACTGTAGGAGTCACGCCCGGCGCTGCAACAGGCCCCCTACCGGGCCGAATCAGGAAACGGCTGCTTGGAAGGCAACTTGGTAGGATGCCTGGTTCAACGCGGGGTCAGCACTGCGAGGGCGCGGGGGCCAAATCCGGGCAGAGAAGGGCAGGCGCGGTGGACCAGGCGGGTCCACCCGGGCGCATCAGGGACGGGCTCGGGCCCGAGGAGGAGAAAAACGCGCCCGTCGGGGGCCAGGAAGGGGCGCGCGAGTTCGAGGGCCTGGATCGGTTGGGTGACGGCCCGGAGCGTCACGGCGCGAAACGCCCCGGCGAGTTCCGGGGCCTCGTCCAGAATCTCGGGAGCCCGCCCCTCGTAGACCTCGGTGTGGGGGAGGCCCAGAACCCGGGCGGCGTGGCGCACGAACGCCACCCGCCGGCTTCTGGGCTCGATGCCGACGCAACGCTGGCCCCGGTAGACGAGGGAAACGGGGAGGAGCGGAAGACCGGGGCCGGTGCCGATGTCGAGGAAGGGAAAACCCGGGGCCTCCAGAAGAAACGGGAGAACGGCGTCGGCGATCTGGAGGGCGACGCCTTCGCGGGTCTTGGGGCCCACGAGGCGGATCGCCCGATTCCAGCGAAGGAGCTCGTCGGCGAGGCGCCCGAGGTCGTCCCAGGGCAGGTCTTCGCGTAGCCCCCTCAGGGGGGCCCAAGGGTCAGGAACCGCCATGGGATCGAAGGGCGCCGAGCCGCTTGAGGTGGACGAGAAGCACGGGGCCGGCGGAGGGGCGAACTCCGGGAATCCGGAGGGCCTGGGCCAGGGTGAGGGGCTTGGCCCGGGCCAGGATCTGTCGGACCTCGGTGGCCAGGCCTTCGACCCGGGAGTAATCGAGGTCCGGCGGAAGGGGGGTGGCCTCGAGCCGGCGAAGCTGCTCGAGCCCCTCGAGGTCGCGCCGGATGTATCCCTCGTACTTCACCTCGGCTTCCACGGTGATGGCGTCGCGGCGATCGTGCTCCGGCCAGGCCGGGGCCAGGGGGCGGAGAGCCTCGAGGGAAAGCCCGGGCCGGCGCAGCAGGTCTTCCAGGGTCGCGGCCTCCCGTAGGGGGGGCTCGCCGGCCGCGCGGAGAACGTCGTCCGTTTCCGGGCCGGGCCGGACGCGAACGGATCGGAGAAACGTCCGGAGTTCCCCGATCCGCTCCTGGCGTCGGCGAAACGCCTCGACCCGAGCCGAAGGCACGGCGCCCACCCGGATCCCGAGGGGCGTCAGTCGGAGGTCGGCGTTGTCCTCGCGAAGAAGCAGCCGGAACTCCGCGCGACTCGTGAACATGCGATAAGGCTCCCGGGTGCCCCGGGTCACGAGATCGTCCACCAGCACGCCCAGGTAGCCCTCGTGGCGGCCCACGTAGACCGGGTCGGCCCCACCGGCCCGGAGCGCCGCGTTGATCCCGGCCAGGATGCCCTGGGCCGCTGCCTCCTCGTACCCGGAGGTGCCGTTGATCTGCCCGGCGAGGAAAAGCCCGGAAAGGCGCTTCGACTCGAGGGTGGGGTAGAGGTCGCGGGGATCCACAAAATCGTACTCGATGGCGTACCCGGGGCGAAGGATCTCGGCCCTCTCCAGGCCCTCGATGGAGCGAACCAAAGCGAGTTGGGCGTCGAGTGGCAGGCTCGTGGAGATGCCGTTGGGATACACCTCGGCCGTTCCCCCGCCCTCCGGCTCGAGGAACACCTGGTGCCGGTCGCGGTCCGCGAACCGCATGACCTTGTCCTCGATGCTCGGACAGTAGCGGGGCCCGACCCCCTGAATGACCCCGGTGTAAAGGGGCGAACGCTCGAGGCTCGCCCGGATGATCTCGTGGGTCTTCGGGTTCGTGTAGGTGATATGGCAGGGCACCTGCTGGCGGTCGATGGCCGGTGTGTCCACGCTGAACGGGAGGGGGTCAGGGTCGCCGTGCTGGACGTCGAGGGCGTCCCAACGGATGGTTCGGCCGTTCAGCCGCGGGGGCGTGCCGGTCTTGAGCCGGCCCAGGGGAAACCCGAGATCCCTCAGGTTCTCGGCGAGCTCCCGGGACGGGGGTTCTCCGGAGCGGCCGGCTGGGTAGGACCTGAGGCCGACGTGGGCGAGCCCGTTCAGGAACGTGCCAGGGCACAGGACCACGGTCCGGCCCGGGAACCGGACCCCCTCGCGGGTGATTACGCCCCGGAGCTGGGCCCCCTCGACCCAGAGGGCCACCACCTCGGCCTGGTGCACGAAGAGCATCGGTTGGGACTCGACGCACCGCTTCATGTGGGCGGCGTAGGCCGCCCGATCGGCCTGGGCCCGGGAGGCCCACACGGCGGGCCCCTTGCGGGTGTTGAGCCTGCGGTACTGAATGCCCTTGGCGTCGATGGCCCGACCCATCTCGCCCCCCAAGGCGTCCACCTCCCGAACGAGGTGGCCCTTGGCCAGGCCCCCGATGGCGGGGTTGCAGGACATCTTCCCCACCGTGTCGAGGTTCAGCGTGAGGAGTGCCGTGGCCGCGCCGATGCGCGCCGCCGCCAAGGCGGCCTCGATGCCGGCGTGGCCCGCGCCCACCACGATCACGTCATAGCGCCGGTGCCACTCCATCGCGGTCCTCCGGCCGGGATGTTCCACGTGAAACATCCCGGCCTATTTGCCGATGCAAAACTGGGAGAAGATGCGGTCGAGCACGTCGTCCGGGGCTCCCCAGCCGACGAGTTCCGCGAGCGCCCGCCTCGCGGCGTGGAGCTCGCTGGCCGCCACCTCGGGAATCCCGCCCCCTTCGAGGATCTCCGCAGCGGTGCGCACCCCGGTCAGGGCGGTCTCCACCAGGGACCGGTGCCTCTCCCGGGTGAGCGGCGCCTCCCCCGTCGGGCCTCGGGATCCTCCCAGCGCCAAGGCGGCCATCCGCTCCAGGAGATCCGGAATCCCCTGGCCGGTCCGGGCCGACACCAGAACGGGCTCCAGGCCCAGGGCTCTCAACCGATCCAGGGGGCCGGGACCCAGATCGGCCTTGTTCACCGCAACCACCGTGGAGCCCCGGGCCGCGAGTCGCCTCGCCTCTTCCTCCTCCTCGGGAAGGAGGGCTCGTCCGGCCTCGCACACGAGGACCACGGCATCGGCCTCGTCCCTCGCCCTCTGGGCCCGCCGGACGCCCTCCGCCTCCACCGGATCCCGGGCCGCGCGGAGCCCCGCGGTGTCCACCACGCGCACCGGAACGCCGGCGGCCTGGGTCCAACCCTCAACCAAATCCCTAGTGGTTCCGGGGAGTTCGGTGACAATCGCCCGCTCCTCCCCCACCAGCCGGTTGAGCAGGCTCGATTTCCCCACGTTGGGGACCCCCACCAGCGCCACCGTGAACCCCTCCCGGGCGGTGCGTCCCCAGCCGAAGGTCTCGAGCTTCCGCTCCATCTCCCGGGCGAGCTGCCCCAGCTCCTCCCGGATCTCCCCCCAGTCCTCCTCCCCCACGTCGTCTTCCTCGGGAAAGTCAAGGTGCGCCTCGACCCGTGCCAGGATGCCGCCCAAGCGGTCCTGCCACCGCCCCACCTCCTGGGAGAGCGCTCCGGCGAGGAGGGCCTCGTGGGCCCGGAGCGCCTCCTGCGTCCGGGCTTGGATCAGATCGATCACGGCCTCGGCCTGGACCAGGTCGATCCGGCCGTTCAGGAACGCCCGCAGCGTGAACTCACCGGGGCGGGCAAGGCGGGCCCCGGCCGCCAGGGCCGCCCCCAGCACGGCCCGGGCCGCTGCCGGGCCGCCGTGGCAGTGGATCTCGAGCACGTCCTCCCGGGTGTAGGAGGCCGGCCCGGGCATCCACAGGGCCAGAACCTCGTCCAAAACGCCCCCGTCTGGGCCGACCGCGGAACCCAGGAGGGCCGTCCGGGGCGTAAGGGGCAGGGGCTCGGTCCCGGACCGCCGGCGCAAAACGGCCCGGGCCACCTGGGAGCTGCCCGGGCCGCTCACCCGTACGATGGCGATGCCCCCGGTCCCGGGAGGGGTCGCCACGGCGGCGATGGTGTCGTTGGGGTGTTCCATATCGAAGCCGTGGGGGCGTCGTATGTCTGCAGGTTCGGTTTCGCCGGGCGGCGGGGCAGCCTGGCGGCCAGGCGTCACGGAATCCAAACGGGTCCGGCGGCACAGTCCCCTCCACCCGGTAAGAACGGCTCGCGAGCAGCCGGGGGGCCCTCGCCCGGGTCCCCGCCGGAAGGGCGCTCCCCCCGGAACCCGACCCCGCTCCCTTCCCCGGTTGTGAAGCCCCGCAGGGGCTCCCCCGTTCCGTCGGTCAGAGCCGAGGGGGCGATCACACCCCGCGGCGGCCTTCCCCGTCAGGCCGCAGCCGCCTTCCGGGACTCCCGCATCATCCAGGCCTGCTGGGCCACGCTGAGGACGTTGTTCACGAGCCAGTACAGCACGAGCCCCGAAGGGAAGTTGAGGAACAGGAACGTGAAGATGACGGGCATCCCGTACATCATCATCTTCATCTGCCCCTCGTTCACCCCGGTGGCCGGGGTGAGTTTCTGCTGGAGGAACATGGTGACCCCCATCAAAAGCGGGGTCACGTAGTAGGGGTCCTTGGCCGAGAGGTCCTGGATCCAGAGCATGAACGGGGCGTGCCGGAGCTCGATCGAGCCCAGGAGCACCTTGTACAGGGCGAAGAACACCGGGATCTGCACGAGCATCGGGAGGCACCCGCCCATGGGATTGACCTTGTGGGTCTTGTAGAGCTGCATCATCTCCCGGTTCAGGCGCTCCTTGTCGTCCCCGTACTTCTCCTTGAGTCGCTGGAGCTTGGGCTGGATCTCCTTCATCTTCTGCATCGAGCGGTAGCTCTTGGCGCTCAGGGGCCAGAAGATGAGCTTCACCAGCACGGTGAGCACGATGATCGCGATGCCGTAGTTCCCGGTGACCCGGTAGATGGCCTTGAGGAACCACAGGAGCGGCACGGCCACGGGGTGGAAGAACCCGTAATGGACCACCTCGGTGAGATCCGCGCCCAGCGGGGCCAGGGCCTCCCGGAGCTTCGGCCCTGCGAACACCCGCAGCGCGGCCCGGGCCGACCGGCCAGGCGACACCGGCTCCAGGGGCACCACGAGCTCCCCCTGGGCCACTTCCTCGAGGCCCCGGAACCGGGCAAGCCGAACCTCCTGGGCCGGGGACGCCGGCACGCCGGCGACGAGGAAATACCCGTCCACCATGGCCAGCCATCCGATCTGGCCGGACGCCGTGACCGGCTCCTCCAGGTCCTTGAGCTTCACCTCCTCGTACTCGCCGTCGGCCATGTAGGCGGGCCCGAAGAAGTTGTACCGGCTCATGTCCCCTTCGGCCACCAGGGTGAAGTCACGCACCACGGTCCAGGCGAGGCGGTCGGGAAGCGGCCCCCGACCCCGGTTCTCCACCTCCACGGTGACCCCGATCGCGAAGCCCTCCTCGGGGAGGTCGAAGGTCTGCACGACCCGAATCCCCCCGGCACCGTCCCAGGCCAGGACCGCCCGGCGCTCGGAGCGCTCTAGCACCCGGTACACGGCGCTCCCCGGCGCGTCGCTTCCGCCGAGGCGCACCTGACCCGCCAGGTCGAAGCCGGCCGGCGCGGCCAGGAGTTCCACGGGCCGATCCCCCCCTTCGCCCCTCTCGGTGTAGTCCTTGAGCTCCACCCGGCGGATCGCGGCCCCCTGGGAGCTGATCTCCACCCGGAGGTCCCGGTTCTCCAGGGTCAGGGTCTCGACCGGCGCCGGTTCCCGGGCCTCTACCGATGCTTCCCCGGGCAGCGGTTGGATCTGAGGCTGCGGCTCATCCTGGGGGACGGGAGCCTGGGCCGGCTCGGCCCCGGTTTGGGTCGCGGAGCCCCCGTCCACGGGCTTGGGCGGAGGGGCGAAAAGGTACTGCCACAGCACCAGGACGGCCATGGACAGGGCCACGGCCAGGATCGTACGCTTCGTTTCCATGGGGTCTATTTCCTGGGATCGGGCAAGGGGTCGAACCCGCCGGGGTGCCATGGGTGGCACCGGGCGAGTCGTCTCAGGGTGAGCCAGGAGGCCGTCCAGAACGGGTAACGCTGGTAAGCGGCCAGCGCGTACGCGCTGCAAGAGGGGTGAAAGCGGCAGGTGGGCGGCAGCGCCGGGGAGATCAACGCCCGGTAGGCCCGGACGAGCCCCGCCGCGACCCGCGAAGCCATCGGTCCAAGGCCTCCTCGAGCTCTGCCCGCACCTCCTCGTACCGGAGACCGGCCGCCCCCTTTCGCGCAATCACCACGCAGTCCACAGGCGGCTCCAGCCGAACTCGGTTCCGGCGGAAGTACTCCCGCACCAGCCGTTTCACCCGATTTCGGTCGTGGGCTTTGCCGACCTTCCTCGACACCACAAGCCCCAGACGGCTGGGCGCCTGGGGCCGGGGAAGGACCACGACGGTGAAAAAGGGGCGGTGAACCCGGGCTCCCCCCTGGAAGACCCGGTCGAACTCCGCCCGCTTGCGGATCCGGCATGCCCGCGGAAACCGCTCGCTCGGCGTGCGGTCTACTTGCGCGGGATCTCGACCGCGAGCCGCTTCCGGCCCTTCTTCCGGCGGCGCGCCAGAACCTTGCGACCGTTCCGGGTCGCCATCCGGGCCCGAAACCCGTGGGTTCGCTTCCGTCGAATGCGGCTGGGATTGTAGGTCAACTGCTGCATATGAGAACCTCCTCGGCGGTCCGGTCATGATCCAACTCGAAACGGTTTCGGAAATGCGGAACCCTACGGCACATCCCGTGTCGGCGTCAAGCCCCTTTTCCGCCCGGTCGGCCTACGTGCACGTGCCGTTCTGCACGGCGCGCTGCCGGTACTGCGCGTTCTACTCGGGGGAGCCCCTCGACCGGGTTCCGCGGTTCCTGCCCGCGCTGGAGCGGGAGATCGAGGCCTGGGGCCCGGGCGCCGGGCCCCTCGACACCGTGTACCTGGGGGGCGGAACGCCGGGACTCCTGGGCGCGGAGGGACTCACTCGCATCCTGGATGCCCTCCGAGGGGTGCGGGGGATCGCCCCCGACGCCGAGATCACAATCGAGGTGAACCCCGGGGCCGGCCCCGACCCCGGCGCGTTGCGGAGCGCCGGGGCAACCCGGGTCTCGGTGGGGGTTCAGGCCCTGGACGACCGGTGGCTACAAACCCTCGGCCGTCGCCACGGGGCGGCCCAGGCCCTCGCCTACCTGTCGGCCGCGAGGGCCGCGGGGGTCCGATCGGTGTCGGCAGACCTCCTGATCGGGCTTCCCGGCCTCGCGCCCCGGACGCTCGCCGGGTGGGCGAGGGACTGCGTGCGTGCGGGCGCCGACCACGTTTCGGTCTACGTGCTGGAACTCCACGAGGGAACCCCCCTGCGCCGGGCGACCGAGGCCGGTCGGTTCCCCTGGCCGGCCCCGGACGAGGCCGCCGGGCAATGGGAGGCCGTGGCCGAGGCGCTCGCCGCGGAGGGGCTTCACCCCTACGAGGTGTCGAACTTCGCCCGGCCCGGCGGCGAATGCCGCCACAACCTGGCGTACTGGGACGGCAAGGGCTACCGGGGCCTCGGGCCCGGCGCCCACAGCTTCGACCCGGACCTGGGCCCCTGGGGAATCCGCTGGGAAAACCGCCCCGATCTGGAGGGCTGGCTCCGGGCCCTGCAGGCCGGGGCGCCGCCCCCGCGGTCGGTGGACGAGCGCTCGGCCGAGGGCGCCCTTCTGGAGGCCCTGTTCCTGTGGGCGCGCCGGCCGGTGCCCTGGCCGGCCGACGTGCTGCGGCGGCACGGATTGGAACCCCGCCGCGCGGAGCCCCTCCTCGAGGTCCTCCGCCGCGGGGGGGACCTGGACCGCCGGAACCGGCCCACCCCCCAAGGCATGCTCCGCGCGGACGGGCTTGCCCTGTGGCTCTGGGAGCGACTCGTTGCCGACACCGGGCGAGGGAATTCCGAAGAGGGCGACCAGGCCGGGTAGCCCAACCCGAAGGCCCGGCGATCTTCCCCGGGCCCCGGAGTTCGTCCCCGGGCAGGCAGGGCACCCTGCGATGGTAGCCTGATGGGGAGACGCCTATCGGCGTCTCCGCGGTTGTGTCGCCGCCGGGCACGGGCGAGGTCTCGGGTGTCGGCGATCTCCTTGACTACCCCGGGGGGCGTTGCTACGGTACGGCCGGTTAGCACTCCCTCTGGAAGAGTGCTAAGGCAGGAGCGCCATGACCGAAGAGGTGCTGAAGGAACGCGACGCCCGGATCCTGGGAGCGGTGGTCGAGGAGTTCGTGCAGAGCGCCGAACCCGTCGGATCCCGGAACCTGGTGAAGAAGTACCGGCTCGACATCTCCCCGGCCACGGTTCGCAACGTGATGGCCGATCTCGAGGAGATGGGATACCTGTGCCAGCCCCACACCTCGGCCGGACGCCAGCCCACGGACCGGGGGTATCGATATTACGTTGATCATCTCCTCCGGGGCGGGAGCCTCCCCCCGACGGTGCGCCGGAAACTGAGGCAGGGCATCCGCCCGGCCGAGGACGAGGCCCTGGAGTCCCTGCTGGAGGCGACGTCCCGGGTGCTCTCCCGGGTGGCCCACCAGGTGGGACTGGTGGTGGCCCCTCGGCTGGAGGTGCGGGTGTTCCGCCACGTGGACTTCGTGCTTCTCCGGCCCGGCCGGGTGCTGGTGATCCTGGTGACCCGCTCCGGCGTGGTCCACCACCGGGTCGTGGAAGCGCCCGAGGTGGCCAGCCAGGCCGAGCTGGAACCCATGGCCAACTATCTGAACAGCCTCCTGGAGGGCGTGCCCCTCGTCGCGGTGCGGGAGCGCATCCTGGCCGAGATGGAAAGCGAGCGGGTCCAGTACGACCGGATGCTCCGGCGGGCCCTCGAGATCGGGTCCCGGGCCGTGACCCCCCAGGGCGACGGAGACGAGGTGTACGTGGGGGAACCCCTGCACCTGCTGGACCAGCCCGAGTTTCGCGACGTCGAGAAGATGCGACAGATCTTTGAGGCGTTCCAGCGCAAGGGGATTTTGCTGCGGATCCTCGACCAGGCCCTGGAGGCGCCGGGAGTTCAGGTGTCGATCGGGGCGGAGAACCCCGTGGCCGACCTCCAGGAATGCTCGGTGGTGGCCACCTCGTACGGCGGCGAGGAACATCCGCTCGGCGCGGTCGGGGTGATCGGGCCGAAGCGCATGCCCTACGGGGAGGTCATCGCCCTGGTGGAGTACGCCGCCCGGCTTCTGGGCCAGGCGCTGACACGCCTGTGATCCCGCTCGCGGGCCGCGCCTGGCGCCCGCGCGCCCCCGCGATTCCCGGTTGGCCATCGCGCACGATGGGGGGCGGCCCGAGGGCGGCGTGTTTGCAAGAATCCTAACGTTCCGTCCTCGGCCCCGCGGTCGGCCGGTCCGGCAGAAACCGAGGGGCCGCCGCAGCCCGAACCAACGGACCGCCGACCGAGGACCGAAGTTACAAGGAGAAACGAACCATGGCGGAAGAACGCGACGAGGAACGGCAGCAACAGGCCGACTCTGCGGAGGAAACAGAGAGCCCGGTGGCCACCGAGCCGGAGACCGGCGAGGCGGCGGCGGAAGAGGACCGGCTGTCCCGGGTGACCGCCGAGTTGGAGGACACGAAGAAGAAACTCCTCTACCTGGCGGCCGAGTTCGAGAACTACAAGAAGCGTACCGAGCGCCGGCTGCAGGAGGCCGCCGAGTTCGGCTGCGAGGCCGTGCTCAGGGACCTCTTGCCGGTTCTGGACAACCTGGAGCGGGCGGTTGAGCACGCGAAGCAGGCCGGGGCCGAAGGGTACGAGGGGCTCCTCGAGGGCCTCGGGCACGTGATCCAGCAGTTCCACGACGTGCTGGGCCGCCACGGGGTGGAACCGGTGCCCGGCGAGGGGGAGCCCTTCGATCCCTACGTGCACGAGGCCATGGCCCAGGTGGAGGGCGAGGAGCACGGCAAGGTCCACCAGGTGTACGAGAAGGGATATCGCCTCAAGGGCCGGCTGCTTAGGCCCGCAAAAGTGGTGGTGACCAAGGTTGCCGCTGGGGAGGGCGATGGTTAAGGTACCGGCGCCCCGGCCGAAGGGGCCGCGGGAAACCACGCAAAACCAAAATTCTAGTTAGGAGGCGAAACCCATGGGCAAGATCATCGGAATCGACCTGGGGACCACGAACAGCGTGGTCGCCGTGGTGCTAAACGGCGAGCCCACCGTGATCCCCAACGCCGAAGGCAGCCGGACCACCCCGAGCATGGTGGCGATCACGGAGGACGGCCAGCGCCTGGTGGGCCAGGCGGCGAAGCGCCAGGCCGTCACGAACCCGGCCAACACGGTTTTCGCGATCAAGCGGCTGATCGGCCGCAAGTACACCGACCCCGAGGTGGAGAAAGACAAGAAGATGGTCCCCTACACGATCGTGGAGGGGACGAATGGCGACGCCTGGGTGGAGGTGCGGGGCAAGAAGTACAGCCCGGCCGAGATCTCGGCGTGGATCCTCCAGAAGATGAAGCAGACCGCCGAGGACTACCTGGGCGAGCCGGTCACCGAGGCCGTGATCACGGTGCCGGCCTACTTCAACGACAGCCAGCGCCAGGCCACCAAGGACGCGGGCCGGATCGCCGGGCTCGACGTGAAGCGGATCATCAACGAGCCGACGGCGGCGGCCCTGGCGTACGGCCTCGACAAGCAGGGCGAGAAGAAGATCGCCGTGTTCGACCTGGGCGGCGGGACCTTCGACATCTCGATCCTCGAGATCGGGGAGGGGGTGTTCGAGGTCAAGGCCACCAACGGCGACACGTTCCTGGGCGGCGAGGACTTCGACAAGCGGATCATCGACTACCTGGCCGATGAGTTCAAGAAGGAGCAGGGCATCGACCTGCGGGGCGACGCGATGGCCCTCCAGCGGCTCAAGGAGGCCGCCGAGAAGGCCAAGATGGAGCTCTCCTCCATGACCGAGACCACGGTCAACCTGCCCTTCATCACGGCCGACCAGACCGGGCCCAAGCACCTGAACATCCGGCTGACCCGGGCCAAGGTGGAGCAGCTGTGCGCCGACCTCCTGGACAAGCTGGAGCCGCCGTGCCGCCAGGCCCTGAAGGATGCGGGGCTCTCCCCGTCCCAGATCGACGACGTCATCCTCGTGGGCGGCATGACCCGGATGCCGGCGGTCCAGGAGCGGGTCGAGAAGATCTTCGGCAAGAAGCCCCACAAGGGTGTGAACCCCGACGAGGTGGTGGCGATCGGCGCCGCCATCCAGGCCGCGGTGCTCGCGGGCGAGATGAAGGACGTGCTCCTTCTGGACGTCACGCCGCTGAGCCTCGGCATCGAGACCCTGGGCGGGGTGTTCACGAAGATCATCGAGCGCAACACCACGATCCCGTGCCGGAAGAGCCAGATCTTCTCCACGGCCGAGGACAACCAGACGGCGGTGTCGATCCACGTGCTCCAGGGCGAGCGGGAGATGGCGCGAGACAACAAGACCATCGGCCGGTTCGAGCTGGTGGGCATCCCGCCGGCGCCCCGGGGCGTGCCCCAGATCGAGGTCACCTTCGACATCGACGCCAACGGCATCTTGCACGTGTCGGCGAAGGATCTGGCCACGGGCAAGGAACAGTCGATCGAGATCAAGGCCTCGTCCGGCCTGTCCGAGGAGGAGATCCAGCGGATGGTCCGCGATGCCGAGGCCCACGCCGAGGAGGACCGCCGCAAGCGAGAGCTCGCCGAGGAGCGAAACCGCCTCGACGGCCTCGTCTACTCCACCGAGAAGAGCCTCAAGGAGTTCGGCGACCAGCTCGACGCGGCCCAGCGCTCCGAGGTGGAGTCGGCGCTGGCCGAGGCCAAGGAGGCCCTCAAGGCCGAAGACATCGGCCGGATCAAGAGCGCCTTCGAGCGGCTGACCCAGGCCTCCCACAAGCTGGCCGAGGAGATGTACAAGCGCACCGCGGCCTCCCAGGGCGGTGCGGAGGCCGGGGCCCAGGCCGGCGGGGCCTCTGCGGGGGGCTCGGGCGGCGACGAGGGGGTCGTGGACGCCGACTTCGAAGAGGTGAAGTAGGCGCGCCCCCGAGGGGCGAGATCACGAGCAGGGGACCCCGCGGGGGTCCCCTGTTTCGTTTCGGAGCCCCGGCGGATACAATGGGCGACCCGAAGGCCGTTTCGCCGCCGGGGGATGCGAAGGCCGACCCACCGCGTTGCCGCCCCCGGCGGGACGGAAGGTCGGAATCCGTAGCCGTCTAGCTTTCCAACCGCGATCCGGCACACGAAAGACGTGGCACGAGTGAACTACTACGAGATCCTGGGCATCCACCGCAACGCCACCGCGACCGAGATCAAGCAGGCGTTTCGGAAGCTCGCCCTGCGGTTCCATCCCGACCGGAACCCGGAGGACCCCGAGGCCGAGGCACGGTTCAAGGAGATCGCCGAGGCCTACGAGGTGCTCTCCGACCCGGCACGCCGGGCCGAGTACGACCGGGGCGGCCGGCCCCAGGCCAGGGCCCGGGCCGCCGACGTGGACCTGCGGGCCCAGGTGGACGAGCTGTTCCGGGAGATCTTCGGCGATATCTTCGGCGGCCGCTCCCCCAGGGGGCCGCGGCCCCAGAGGGGGGCCGACCTGCGCTACCGGATCCAGGTGGACCTGGCCGAGGCCGTCGAGGGCGGGACCCGGGATCTGGAGATCCCGGCCCGGACCCTGTGCCGCTCGTGCGGTGGCACCGGGGCCCGGCCCGGAACGCCCCGGGTGGCCTGCCCCGAGTGCCGGGGCCACGGCACCGTCCGATTCCAGCAGGGGTTTTTCCACGTGGAGAAGGAGTGCCCGGTGTGCGCGGGCGACGGCAGGGTGCCGGAGTCCCCGTGCCCGGCTTGCGGTGGGCGGGGTGCCCAGGAGGTGGTGCGCCGGCTCCAGGTGCGGATTCCGCCGGGGGTGCAGACCGGAGACCGGCTGCGGATGGCCGGCGAGGGCGAGGCCGGGCAGCACGGCGGGCCGGCCGGGGACCTCTACGTGGTGGTGGAGGTCCGGGACCACCCGCTCTTTCGCAGGGAGGGGAACGATCTCGTGTGCGAGGTGCCCATCTCGTTCGCCCAGGCCGCCTTGGGGGCGGTGCTGGAGGTGCCCACCCTCTCCGGGGACGCGGTGAAGGTGAAGGTTCCCCCGGGGACCCAGCCGGGGGCCGAGTTCTCGGTGCCCGGCCGGGGCATCCCCCGGAAAGGGGGCGGCCGGGGCGCCCTGCGCGTGCGGGTGCGGGTCGAGGTGCCTGAAAAGGTGGAGGGGCGGGCGCGGGAACTCCTGGAGGAGTGGGCCCGGCTCGAGGCCGAGGACCCGGGATCGCCCTACGCCCGGTTTCGGAGCCGGTTTCTGAACGGGGGCGGGGTGTGAGGGGGGTGCGGCTCGGGCTGGTCCTGGCGGCCGCCGCGTGGTTCGGGGGATGTGCGTCGCCGGCCGTGCGTCCCGAGCCCCCGGCGCCTCCCGTCGAGGTGCACCGGAAGGTGTTTGCGGCGCCGCCGGCGCCCGGCGCACCGGCCCCGCGGCCGACCCCCGCCCCGGCGCCGGAGGAGTCGCCTCGCGCCCCCGCCCAACCGGAGCAGGCCGAGGCCGCGCGACCCCAGCCGGAACCGCCCGCGGATCCCCTGGCCCTGGCGCGGGACCTCCTGGAGCGAGGCGAGTTCGAGCAGGCCCGCGGCGTCCTGGCCGGGGCCGAACCCACCCCCGAGGCGCGGCGCCTCCTGGGCGACGTGCTCGTGGCCCTGGGTCGGTACCCCGAGGCCGTGGCGGCCTACGCCGAAGCCATCCCCGAAGACGACGACATTGCGGCCGAGCCGATCCGGCAGACGATCCGGGGCGTACTGGACGCCATGGGCCCCGAGGACCTGAAACGGGTCGCCGCGCGGTGCCCCTTCTGCCCCGAGGGCGGGTACGCCCGGCTCCGGCTCGCCCGCCTGGCCCTCGAGCGAGGCGCGGCGGACGAGGCCCTGGCCCTTTTGGGGGAGATCGAGGCCGATTTCGCCGGCGATCTCCTGGGCCGTTCCGCCGAGGCCCTGCGGCGGAACATCGAGGCCCGGCGGGCCGTCCGGCCGGGCACCATCGGGCTTTTGGTCCCTCTCTCCGGGCCCCTCCGGTCCTTCGGCCAACGGGCGGTCCGGGGGGCCGTGCTGGGGGCGGGCCTGTTCGGCGACGAGGATCCCGGGATCCGGCTCGTGCTCAAGGACTCCCGCGCCGATCCGAACGCGGCCCGCGTCCAGGCGCAGGCCCTGGCGGCCGAGGGTGCGGTGGCCGCCGTTGGGCCCCTCAAAGGCGATGCCGCCGCAGCCGCGGCCGCGGCGGCCCGGGGGCTCGGGCTGCCCCTCGTGACCCTGACGCCCGCCGAGGGGGTGGCGGGGGATGGGGTCTTCCGGATGTACCTCCCCGAGGCCGAGGAGGTCCGGGCGCTCGTGCGCTACGCGGTGGCAGGGTTGGGGCTCCGGACGTTCGCGATCCTCTACCCCGACACCCCCACCGGCCGCCTTTACCGGGACCGGTTCTGGGACGCCGTGGTGGCCGAGGGTGGGGAGATCACGGGCGTGGAAGCCTTTGTTGCCGAGGATCTGGCTTCGGCGGGCGCCGCCGTGGAGAAGCTCACGGGCGTCTACGGGCTGACGCCCGAGGAGATCCGGGCCCGGTTCCTCGAGGAGGAACGGCTCCGGCTCGAACGGGAGCGGGCCCTGTGGGAGGCCCTGGGCGTGACCCCGGCCGAGGCGGCCCCCGAGCCCCAGGTGGACGAGGAGCGCCTGGCGGAGTACAAACCCAAGCCCATCGTGGACTTCGACGCCGTGTTCCTGCCGGCCCCCAGCCTCACGGCCGCGCAAGTGGCCCCCCTGTTGGCGTTCCACGACGTGGAGAGCGTCCGGCTCCTGGGCATCCGGTCCTGGACCTACCCCAAGTTTCTGGAGGTGGGAAAAGACGCGGTGGAGGGGGCCGTGTTCGCGGCCGCGTTCCATCCCTCGCGCCCCGAGAGCGCCACGTTCTCGGCGGCCTATCAGCAAGCCTATGGCGAGCCTCCCGACGATCTGGCCGCCTACGCCCACGACGCGGTAAAAGCCGTGGTCTCGGCCGGACCGGAGGCCACCCGGCCCGACGTCCGGGCTCTGCTGGCGAGCCTGCGGGACCTCCCGGGGGCCCTGGGCCCCGTGTCGGCGAGCCCCGGGGGCGACCTCCATGCCGCCCCGGTGCTCCTTACCGTGCGAAGGGGTCGCTTCGAACCGATCGGTGACCTGCCTCCCCCCCCCACCTCGAGGATTCCATGATCGACACGCCCGTGTTCCACCGCTTGCCCAATGGCTTCGAGTTCCTCGTGCTCCCCAACCGGGCCGCGCCCGTCGTGGCCATGGACCTGTGGATCCGGGCCGGGAGCGCCAGCGAGCTTCCGGGCCAGGAGGGGCTTGCCCACGTGGTGGAGCACATGCTGTTCAAGGGCACCGAGGGTCGGGGGCCGGGACAGATCGCGGCCGAGGTGGAGGGGCTCGGCGGAGAAATCAACGCGTTCACGAGCTTCGACCACACGGTCTACACCCTGACCCTGGCCAGCCGGTTCGCCGAGCAGGGCCTCGACATCCTGGCCGACGCGGTGTTCCGGTCGCGCTTCGACCCCGACGAGCTGGAACGGGAGAAGCTCGTGGTCCTGGAGGAGATCAAGCGGGGCCGCGATCACCCCCAGTTGCGGCTCTCCCGGCTCCTGTTCGAACAGGCCTACCGGGTGCACCCCTACGGCCGGCCGGTGATCGGGTTCGAGGACACGGTCAGGGCGTTTCGGTCGGAGGACTGCCGGGCCTTCGTGAAGCGCTGGTACCGGCCGGGGAACATGGTGCTCGTGGTGGCGGGCGACGTGGATCCGGCCGGGGTGGCCGCCCTCGCGGAGAGGTGGTTCGGCGGAGGCCCCCGTGGCCGGCCCCGTCCGATCCCCCGGGCCCGGGAGCCCCGGCCCGAGGGGGTCCGGGTGGTCCTCGAGGACCGGGACGTGACCGAGGCGTACCTCAGCCTGGCCTTCCCGGGGCCCTCGGCCCGGAGCCCCGACGTGGCCGCCGTGGACCTTCTGGCCGCGCTTCTGGGCCAGGGGGAGGCGTCGCGGCTCCATCACCGGGTGAAGCTCGAGCGCAACCTCGTGCGGGGGGTTGCCGCGGGCGCGTACACCCCCCGCGATCCGGGTCTCGTGTACGCCTCGGCCGTGGCCGATCCCGAGCGGGCGGGCGAGGCGCTGGAGGCCGTGCTCCACGAGGTGTTCCGGCTGCGGCATGAGCCCGTCGGCCGCCGGGAGCTGGAGCGGGCGCGGCTCATGCTGGAGGCCGAGTTCGTGTACCAGCGGGAGACGGTGCAGGGGCAGGCCGAGAAGGCGGGGTTTTTCCACCTCGTCCTCGGGAGCGCCGAGGCGGAGGAGCAATACCTGGAGGCCCTCCGGGGGGTCGGCCCGGCCGAGGTGATGGCGGCGGCACGGCGGTACCTGCGCCCGGAGCGGGCCGTGGTCGTGGGGCTCCAGCCCAAGGGGGCCGGACTCGGACCCGAGCGGGTCGCCCGAAAGGTGGGGGCCGCGGCGGAGGAGGCGCGGCGGGTCCACCGCAGGAGCGCGGCCGTGCGGCGGGAGTGGGTGTGTCACCGGCTCCCCAACGGCGCCCGGCTGATCGTGAAAACGAACCCCCACGTGCCCCTGGTGGCCGTGCGGGTGGGCTGTCTCGGGGGGTTGCGCCGGGAGCCGGGCGAGAAGGCCGGCCTCTACCATCTCCTGGCCCGGGCCTGGACCCGGGGCACGGCCACCCGGAACGTCTACGAGATCGCCCACGCCATGGACGCCCTGGGGGGCGAGGTGGAGGGGTTCTCGGGCCGCAACTCCTTCGGGCTCCGGGCCGAGTTTCTGGCCCGGTACGCCGAGGACGGGTTCGAGCTCCTGGCCGAGATTCTGGCCCACCCCACCTTCCCGGAGGGCGAGGTGGAGAAGGTGCGCCAGGACACCCTGGCCGGCATCCGGGCGCGGCGCGACAACCCCTCGGGGTTCGCGTTCCGCCGGTTCGAGGCGGCCCTGTACGGGGATCACCCGTTTGGCCGGGACGTGCTCGGAACCGAAGAGGCCGTTCGGGCGCTCACGGCCGGCGATCTCCGGGCCTTCTACCGCAAGGGCCTTCGGCCCGACGAACTGGCCGTGGCCGTGGTGGGCGACGTGAGCCCGGACCGGGTGATCGAGTTCTGGGAGCGGGCCCTGGAAGACGTGGGGTCCGCCGACGCCCTCCCGGCCGCCCCCCCGAGCCCCCGGCTCCCGACCCCGGCGGTCCATCGGGAGGCGGCCCCGTTCGAACAGAGCCATGTGGTGGTGGGGTTCCTGGGCGCCCGGCTCACCGACCCCGACCGGTATGCACTTCGGGTGGTCGACGCCCTCTTGAACGGTCAGGGGGGCCGCCTGTTCCGCCGGCTTCGGGACGAGCGGGGGTTCGCCTATGCGGTGACCAGCGTGTGCGTGGAGGGGCTCGACCCGGGATACCTGGCCGGCTACATCGCCACCGCGCCCGACCGGGCCGAGGAGGCGAGGGAGGGGCTTCTGGCCGAGATGCTCCGGCTGGCCGAGGAACCCGCCGATCGGGACGAGCTCGAACGGGCCCGGCGAAAGCTCGTGGGGGCGTTCGAGATCGCGCTCCAGTCCAACCAGGTGCAGGCCACCCAGATGGCCCTCGACGAGATCTACGGGCTCGGGCACCGGCACCTGGAGGCGTTCGCGGAGCGGATCTTCGCGGTGGACGCCGGGGCGGTGCAGGAGGCCGCCCGCCGGTACCTGCGGCCCGAGCACTGCGTGAGCGTCGTCCTGGGGCCGGACGGATCGGCCGGCTGATGCGGGACCGCACGGTCCGTGCCCTCTGGGTGGGCGGTGGGGCCGTCGCCCTGGGGCTAGGGGTCGTGGGGGTGTTCGTGCCGGTTCTCCCCACGGTGCCCCTCGTGCTCCTGGCGGCCGCCTGCTTCGCCCGGGGGTCGGAGCGGGCGCACCGCTGGCTCCGGGAGCACCGCCATTTCGGCCCCCTCGTCCGGGCGTACGGGTCGGGCCGGGTGCCCCGAAGGGCCCGGAACCGGGCCCTCGTGCTCCTTTGGGTCACGATCGGGCTCACGGCGGGCCTGGTCGTGCGCACGGGGTGGCTGCGGGTTCTCCTCGTGGCCATCGCGGCCGCCGTGTCCGCGTACCTCCTTCGGCTCCCCACCGACGCTTCTCCCTCAACCCCCGGACCCCGCGGGTCGATCCGTACCCGGTAGGGGCGGCCTGGTGGGCCCGCCACCGCGCCGCCCATCGGCCGATCCGCCCACCCACAGCAAGCTGAAGAAACGGAGGGGTCTCCGTGTCCGCGACCGTTCCCGCCGAGATCCTGATCCGCTCCATCCACACCGTGCTCGTGGTGTTCGACCCCGAGGCCCGGGTGACGCTGTGGAACCCGGCCGCCGGGGCCGCGCTGGGCCTGGCGGAGGGCGCCACCGGGGCCCAGGTGGAAGGTCGGCTCGGGGCCGAGGTCCTGGCGGCCGTGCGAACGGCCATGGACCGGCGCCGGACCGCGCGGCTCGACGAGGTGGCTTTGGAGATCGGGGGAGAGCCACGGATCTTCGGGGTCACGGTCTCCCCCCTGGAGGAAGCCGACCACCTGCTGGGGGCCGTGCTCACCGGCCGGGACATCACGGAACGGGTCCGGCTCTCCTCGACCCTGGAGGACCTGACCCGGCAGGCCGAGCGGGCCGCGGCCCTTCGGCGGCTCGTGCACGAGCTGCGCACCCCGTTGAACGCCATTCTGGGCACGGCCCAGTACCTGGGGCTCATCTCCGATCCGGAGGCGCCCGCCCGGCGGTACGCCGAGAGGATCGCGGAGGAGACCGAACGCCTGGCCCGCTTGCTCGACGGGATCTCGGAACTCCAGGGCGCGGGCGATCTGGCCCTGCGAACGGCCGATCCCGCCCCCTGCGTGCACCGGGCCGTGGAGATCCTGGCCCCGGTGGCCGAGGACGCGTGCGTGCGCCTGGAGGCCGAGGTGCCCTCCCCCCTGCCGCCAATCCCCCACGACCCCGACCGGCTGGAGCAGGTGGCCGTGAACCTGCTCCAGAACGCGGTGGAGGCGGCCGGGGCCGGGGGGACGGTGCGGGTGCGGGTGTGGGCCGAGGCGGACGCGGTCGTTCTCGAGGTGGCCGACACCGGCCCCGGGGTGCCCGACGAGATCGCGCCGCGGCTGTTCGAGCCGTTCGTGACGGGGAAACCCGGCCGGGGCCTGGGGCTGGCGGTGTGCCGCGAGATCGTGGAGGCCCACGGGGGGCGGGTCTCGTGGGAGTCCGATCCGGGGCGAGGAACCCGGTTCTGGGTGCGGCTGCCGGCGTCATGACCCGGGTGGGGGCGGAGGCGCTGCGGCGCCTCGAGGATCTGCTGACCGGCCGGGCGCGGGTACCGGCCGACGCCCTGGGCCGGGTGCTTCCGGCCCTCCTGCACCGGGCGGGCCCCCAGGGCCAGCAGGCCCTGGGACTCCACCTGGTGCGGGAGCCCGATCCCCGCCGGGCGGCCCTGCTCATCGAGGCCCTGCCCCCCGCGGCGGCCGAGCCCCTGATCCCCTATCTGGTCGAGGGGGTGCTGAAGCAGCCCACCCTCCCCCGGGGGCTGGCCACGGTGCGGGCCCTGGGAGACCTGGGAAGCCCCGCGGCCCACGCGGCCTTGGCCGAGATCGAGGCCCGCACGAACCATCCGGCGTTGCGGGCGGCCGCGGCGGCCCGGCGGGCGGAGATCGAGAACCGAAGCCCGGCCCGCTACCGGTGGATCCCCCGGCTGACCCAGGGGGGCGAGCCCGGCGGGGAGGTGGTGGAGGGCCTTGCCGGGGCGCCGGATCCGGACCTCGAACCCCTGCTCCTGGAGGTCCTGCCGGCCCTGGGGCCGGCGGGGCGCGCCGTGGCGCTCGCGGTGCTCGGCCGGCGGGGCGGGGAGGCGGCGTACCGGGCCCTGTCTGCCGACCTCGATCCGGACCGTCCCGATCCCCAGGTGTTGGCGGCCCTGGCGGAGATCGCGGTGCGGCACCCCCCTTTGGCGGAACCCGACCGGGGCCGGTGGGTGACCGGGGCACGGCGCTGGGCGGGGGATCCGGAGGTGGGGCCGCCCCTGGCCCGGCTCGCGTGCAGCGGCGGGGGCCCGGTGCCCCTCGAGGCGCTTGGGGCCATGCTGGCCTCCCCGGTGGAACCGGTGCGCCGGGAGGCCCTGGAGGCCCTGTTGCGCCGCCCCCGGCGCGAGGCCGAGCCCCTGATCCGGGAGGTGCTCGCCCGGGCCGGCGAGGCCGAGGCCGCGGCCTGTCTCGCGGCCCTGGGACCGATGGACGACGGCCGGACCCTGCGCGCCTGGGCGGCCGACGCGCAGCCCGAGCGGCGCGCACCGGCGGCCCGGGCCGCGGCCCGGTTGGGCCGGGAGGACCTGTGGGCCGACCTCCTTTCGGACCCGGATCCCCGGGTGGCCCTGGTGGCCGTCTCCCAGGTGACCGAGGCGTTCCCGGGGGATCCCGAGCCCCTGGAACGGGCGTGCCGCGAGTCGGCGATCCCGCTGGTGGTGGAGCGGGCCGCCGCGGCGCTCGGGGAGCGGGGCGATGCGGGGACCGCCGGGGAGCTGGCCCCCTGCCTCCTGGCGGAGCCCTGGCGGGCGGCGTCGGCGGCGAAGGCGCTCCTGCGGTTGCGCCGGCGCGGGGAGGTCACCTGGGATCTTCTCGGCCCCACGGCCCAGGACCGGATGCGGGAAGCCGCCCGGACCGCTCCCCTGGAGGGCGCGCTGCTCCAGGCCTGGGCGGGCTGGATCGAGGACCTGCCGGCCGACGTGTTGGAGACGCTGCAGGAGCGCCTGCGGGGGAATCTGCGGGAGCACGGGGGGCGCCAGCCCTCGTTGGCGGAGGCCACGTACCTGGCCGTGGCGGGCCGGCTGCTGAGCCTCCGAACGGCCAAGAGGTGCGTCGAGGAGGCCGAGACCCTGCTGGACCGCCTGGGGAAGGGCCCGGCCCGGCCCGACCTGGTGGGGGCCCTGGCCCGGTGCTGGGCGCGGCCCGATGTGGACTTCCCGCCGGAACTTTCCCAACGCCTCGAGGCGTGTCTGGCCGCCGTGGCCTCGGACCGCGGCGCGCACGTGGGGGCCCGGGTGGAGGCGGTGCGGGCCCTGGGGCTTCGGGGTTCCGCCGCGTGCATTCCCACCCTGGTTCCCCTGTGCCGCGGCTCCGCTCCGGCGCTGGCCGACGCGGCCCGCAAGGCCCTGGGGGAGGTGTCGCGGCGCCACCCCGGGGCGGAAACGGTTTCCTCGGGGACCGAAACGGGGGGGCCGTGCGTGCTGGTGGTGGAGGACGAGACGGCGGTTCGGGACGTGTACTGCCGGTATCTCCTCGAAAAGGGGTTTTCGCCCCTGCCGGCCGCCGACGGGCTCCAGGCCGTGTCGCTCCTGGAGCGCGTGCCCGTGGATCTGGTGCTCCTCGACCTCCAGTTGCCCCGCCTCGACGGGTTCGGGGTGCTGGAGGCCCTGGCCCGGAGACGGCGCCGACCCCCGGTTCTCGTGGTGACCGCCCACGGCGACCGGGCCACCGTGCTCCGGGTGGCCCGGTTCGGGGTGGAGGCGGTGTTGGTGAAACCGGTGAGCCTCGAGGCCTTGGTGGAGCGGATCGGAAGGATTCTGGCCCGGTAGCTGGCGGTTTTTCCCGAGGCGGGTAGGCTGGCGGGGGGAGCCCCACCGCCGGAGGACCGCCGAACGAAAAGGAGGCCCCATGCGTTCCCAACCCGCGCGCCCGCTCCACTGGATCGGGGACCCGGACCCGCACGGCCGGGCCCTCGTGCTGCTCCACGGCGCCGGGGGGCACCACGGGCTGTGGCTCCCGGTGTGGCGGGAGCTGCGCGCCCGGGGCGTTCCCGCCCTGGCCGTGGACCTGCCCGGACACGGCGGCTCCGCGCCGCCGCCGGAGTGGACCGTGGAGGGACTGGCGGACGCCGTGGCCCGGGGGCTGCGGGAGGGGGGGCTCGCGGCCTGGGTGGTGGCCGGGCATTCCCTGGGCGGGGCCGTGGCCCTGACGCTCGGGGCGTCGGGGGATCCGGCCGTGCTGGGGCTGGGCGCGGTGGCCACCGGGGCCCGGCTCGGGGTCAACCCGGCGATTCTCGAGGGCATCCGCACGGCCTTCGAGGTGACGGTGGATCGGATCGCCCGGTGGTGCTACCCCAAGGGCACGCCCGAGGGGGTGTGGAAGGAGGCGGCCGCCACCCTGGCCGCCGCAGGCCCCGGGGTGCTGTGGAACGATTTCGAGGCCTGCCGCCGCTACGGGCTCTCGCCCGAGGCGCTGGGCCGGATCGCCGTGCCGACGGCCGTGGTGTGCGGGGACCGGGACGTCATGACCCCGCCGGAGCTCTCCCGGGAGCTCGCCGAAGCGATTCCCCGCGCGGGCCTCCGCCTGGTTCCCGGGGCCGGGCACATGGTGATCCTGGAGGCGCCCGGGGCCGTGGCCGAGGCCCTGGCCGAGCTTTGGAAGAGGGCGGTCGGATGATCTTCTTCCCCCTGGCCCTGGTCTTCGCCCTCGCTCTCTTCTTCCTGGGGCTTTTCGTTTTGGCCCTGGTGCAGGTGGGGCTCATCGGCGCGGCCTTCGCGAAGCTGGGCCTCCCGCCCCAGGCCGTTCCCCTGGTGCTCCTCGGGAGCCTCCTGGGAAGCGGCGTCAACATCCCGGTACGCCGGATCCAGGGGCCTCCCCAGCCGGCGGAGCTGGATCTCCTGGCCCTGGGGTTCCGGTTCCGGATGCCGGTCATCGCCCCCCGGCGCGAGACCATCCTGGCCGTGAACCTGGGCGGGGCCGTGATCCCGACCCTGGTGTCCCTCTACCTCCTGGGCCGGGCCGGCTCGCCCCTGGGGTACCTGGCCGCCACGCTGGCCGTCACCTGGGTCGTGCACCGGTTCGCCCGGCCCGTGCCCGGGTTCGGGATCGCCGTGCCCCTTCTGGTGCCGCCGGCCGCCGCGGCCATCGCGGCGCTGGTGTTCAGCCCGGCCGAGGCCGGCCCGGCCGCCTACGTGGCCGGCACCCTGGGCTGTCTGCTGGGGGCCGACCTCCTCAATCTGCCGAAAATCGCCCGGCTCGGGGCGCCCATCGCGTCCATCGGCGGGGCGGGCACCTTCGACGGGGTGTTCCTCTCAGGCGTGATCGCCGTGTTCCTGGCGGCGTAGGGCTGTCCGCGTGGACGCGTGGCCGCCAAGCCCTCGTGACACCCCTTCTTCGATTGCCCTGGGCTGCCGGGCCCCGCGGGGGCCCGGCAGGGCCTCTACCGCGGTCTTCCCGCCGGGTCCCAGCCCCGGCGTTCGTAGTACTCCCGCCGCATCCGCTCGAAATCCTCCCGCCGGAGGGCCGCCCCGGTTTCGGGCAGGGGCTCGTCGAAGAACCGCGGAGGGAGCCCGTCGTCCTCCGCGGTCAGCCCCTCCCGCAGGTTGAACCGCCGCACGGCGTCGGCGATCCGGCGGGCCGTGGCCTCCAGGGTCTCCCTCGTGCCGTCCACCCCCAGCACGAGCCGGGCGATCTCCCCGAGCAACTCCCACCCGTAAAAGTCCCGGTAGAACCGGCAGAGCACCAGCGCGTCCATGAGGGCCAGGCGGTCCTCGTAGTCCACCAGCAAGGCGGCCTTGCCCTCCACCTGGTCCGGGGCGATCTGGCCCGAGAGTTCGGCCTTATAGAAGGTGGTGCGCAGGTGGCACGCGCCCCGGTCCGAGGTGGCGTACGCAAGCCCCATGCCCTGGAGTACCCGCGGGTCGTACCCGGCCGGCTCGAGCCCCTTCACGTGGATCGCCACGTCCTCCAGGCCCCACTCCCGGGCCGCGGCCCGGATCCCCCGGGATAGCACCTCGCCGAGGCCCTCGCGCCGGGCGATCTGGCCGAGGAGCCGTTCGGCCGCCCCCACGTCGCCGAAGGGGATCCGCTCAGGGATGGCCCCCCGCTCGGAGGCCTCCATGGCGAAGGCCACCAGGTTCCCGGCGCTGATCGTGTCGAGCCCGAGCCGGTCGCACAGGTCGTTCAGGTGGGCCACCGCCTCGATCGGGGCGATCTCGCAAAGCCCCCCGAAGGCGTAGATGGTCTCGTATTCGGGCCCCTCGATCACGAGCCCCGCGTAGGGGCCCTCCTTGACCCGGCTCAGTTTCCCGCAGGCGAGGAAGCACCGGGCGCAGGCCCTCGGCTTCACCTCGCACCGGGAAAGGAGCGCGTCGGCCGAGATCTCGGCCGACCGGTCCCACCGGCCCTTGTGCCAGTACCGCGCCGGGAACGCCCCCACCGTGTTGAGAAGCGCCACCATGTTGGGGGTGCCGTAGTTCCGGTAGGTCTGGGCCGTGGGGCTTTCCCGGTGCTCGGCCGTCACCCGGCGCGCGAAGGCCTTGAGCCCCTCGGGGTCGGCCACGGATTTCGCCCGGGTTCCGTGGAACACGATGCCCTTCAGCCGCTTCGAGCCCATGACCGCCCCGGCCCCGGTGCGGCCGGCGCACCGCCATCTGTCGTTGGCCACGATGGAGAGGACCACCCCGTTTTCCCCGGCCGGGCCGATCACGCAGGCCCCGGCCCGGCCGGGTCCCCCGAACCGTTCGACTAGGGCCTCCTCGGCGGCGTAGGTGTCGGCGCCCCAGAGGTCTTCGGCGTCGTGGAACCGGGCCTCGCCGTCCCCCACCTCGAGCACCACGGGGCCGTCGGCCCGGCCCAGCACCACCACGGCGTCGAATCCGCACCGGGCGATCTTCTCGGCGAGCTTCCCGCCGGAGTACGACTCCGAGAAGAACCCGGTCTGGGGGCTCTTCGTCACGAGGGCGTGGCGGCAGGACCCCGGCACCGGGGTTCCCGCCACCGGCCCGGCCAGCACGATGAGCGGGTTCTCGGGGGCCAGGGGGTCCACCCCCACCAACCCGTGGCGTTCCAGGAGCCACACCCCGAGCCCTTTGCCCCCCCAGTACCCCCGGAGCACCTCCTCGGGCACCTCCTCGGCCCGGCAGGCGCGGCGGGTGGCGTCGGCAACGAGAACGCGGCCGTAAAACCCGTGCATGGCGAACCTCCGTTTGTGTCAAAGCCCCAGGTAAGCCTGGCGGATCGCGGGGTCGGCCTCCAGTTCGGTCGGGGTGCCTTCGCGCACGACGCGCCCGTTTTCGATCACGTAGCAGTAGTCGGCCACGCGAAGGGCATGATGGACGTTTTGCTCCACCAGGAAGATCGTGAGGCCCTGGCGGTGGAGTTCCTGGATGATACCAAAGATCTCCTGCACGAGGATCGGTGCCAGCCCCAGACTCGGCTCGTCGAACATGATGATCCTGGGTTCCTGCATGAGGCCCCGGCCGATGGCCAGCATCTGCTGCTCTCCGCCCGACAACGTCTCGGCTCGCTGCGACCGGCGTTCCGCCAGGCGGGGAAAGAGTTCGTACACCCTCTCCAAGTTCCTTTTCCGGTTGGGGCGCGTCCTCGGAAGGTAGGAGCCCACCAGCAGGTTCTCTTCGACCGTCATCTGGGGGAAGAGTTGGCGTCCCTCGGGTACGAGCGTGATTCCGAGATCCGCCACCTGGTGCACCTCGAGCTCGTCCAGGGCCCGCCCGTCGTACCGAACCCGCCCCTTCCACGGCTTGACGAGTCCGCAGATGGTGCGGAGGGTGGTCGTCTTCCCCGCGCCGTTGGCGCCCAACAGGGTCACCAACCGCCCGGTCTTCACCGAAAGGGACACGTCCCAGAGGGCTTGCACGTCCCCGTATCCTGCCGACACGTGTTCGAGAACGAGTTCACTCATGCGGCGGCCTCCCCTAGGTAGGCCGAAATGACCTCGGGGTCCTTGGCAACCTGCTCCGGCGGGCCCTCTGCGATCTTGGCGCCGTAGTTGAGCACTACCACCCGGTGGCTGATGTTCATGATCACCCGCATGATGTGTTCGACGATGAGGATCGTGACGCCCCTGCGGTGCACGTCGAGGATCAGCTCGATCGTCTTGTCGGCCTCGGTGGGGTTCAGCCCGGCGACCACCTCGTCCAGCAGCAGGAGTCGGGGTTCCAAGCTGAGCGCCTTGGCGATCTCCAGACGCTTCCGGCCCGCCAGGGTCAGGCCGGAAGCCGGGTGGCGGGCCCGGTGGGCAAGCCCCGTGAGTTCAAGGATTTCCCAAGCCTTGCGCTCGGCGAGTCGCCTGGTGCGATGGTGGAGCAGGCAGGCCACCGTGACATTCTCGAGCACCGAAAGCCCGGCGAACGGCTTGACGATCTGGAACGTGCGGCCCACGCCCATCCTGGCCAGATGGAACGGTTTGCGCCCCGTCACATCGGTACCCTCCAATAGCACCTTCCCCTCGGTGGGACGGCAGTACCCGCTCACCACATTGAACAGGGTCGTCTTCCCGGCGCCGTTTGGGCCAATCAGGCCCACGATCTCGCCAGGAGCCAGGGAGAAGGTCACGTCGTCGAGGGCGCGGAGCCCTCCAAAGGCCATTGACACGTGGTCCACCTGCAGGATGGGCTGATTCACGGGGCCACCTCCCGGGCCGTTTCTTCGCTGGGCGGGCTCTCGATTCCCGGGCTCCCGACGTCTCGTTTCCGCTGGGACAGGAGTCCGACGAGGCCGTCGGGCAGGAACACGACGCTCAAGGCGATCACCACACCGAGGATGATCAGATAGAGCACCTGGTAGTCCGAAAGGTACGCCCAGAAAAAGGTCTTGAACGCGTACACCAGGACCGCCCCGATGGCCGGGCCCACGAGGGTCCCCAGGCCCCCGAACACGGCCATCACGACCGATTGGTCGGTCACGAGGTCGCCCAGCACCGATGCGGGATCGATGAACGTGATCCAATACGCGTAGATGCCCCCCAGAATCCCGGCCGGAACCGTGGAGAGCACGAAGGCTTGGACCTTGATGACCGTGGGCCTGAGGCCGATGGCCATGGCGCCCTCCTCGTCCTCGCGGATGGCCTGCAATTTCAGGCCGAACGCCGAGCGCTCCAACAGGATCCAAAGCGTGGTGAAGATGACCGCCACGGCCGCCCACATGAGGTAGTAGAAAAACACGGGGTGGAGAAACGGCGGCAGGCGCATTCCGTCCGGCCCCCCCGTGAAATCCAGGACCAGGGCCAACTGTTGGACGGCCCGTGACAGGGCCCAGGTGGCGATGGCGAAATACGCGCCCTTAAGCCGCAGGGTCGGAAGGCCGGCGATCACGGCGGCGATCCCCGCCACGACCCCTCCGGCTCCCAGGGCCGCGGCGAACGGCCAATGGGCCCGCATCATGAGAATCGCCGTGGTGTAGGCTCCGACGCCGAAAAATGCGCCGTGGCCGAAATTGAGGTATCCGGTGTATCCCCCCAGAACGTCCCAGGCTATCGCGAGGCCGATCCACATCATGGCCTCGGTGACGACCCGCAACGCGAAGGTGTCCTGGACGAACAAGGGAAAGGCGGCGAACCCGACCGCGGCGATCCCGGCCCATAGGGCTTTCGAACGGCCCATTCCTCACACTCCCTTCGCGAACAGCCCCTTGGGCGAGATGAGAAGGATCAGGTAGAGCAGCCCGAACACGGCGAGCAGCGTGTAGCTGGGATTGCCGTAGATGAGGAACAGGGACTGAACCAGGCCAAGGAGAAAGGCGGCCCACGGCACCCCGGCCAGGTAGCCCATGCCCGCCAGCACCACGACGAAGAAGGCGAGAATCGTGTAGTCGCCGCCCATCTGGGCGCTGATGGAGAAGATCGACCCGATCACTACGCCGGTCATGGCGCTCACTCCGACGTGGAGTCCGTAGACCCAAGAACTGATTCTCCTGGCGTTGATTCCCATGAGTCCTGCCGCGTCGCGGTGCTGGGCCAGCGCACGCACGGCCAGGCCGAAGTTCGTGTGCTTCAAAAGCCAGTGGAGCACGATCATCACTACGAGGGCGTAGCCGAACCCGAAAAGCCGGATCGCCGGAATGGTGACGAACAGGCTTCCGGTCTCGAGGAACAGGGACTTCTGGGCCAGGGCCGATGGAATCGAATGGCTGAAAAACCCGAACACCGTGAGACCCGCCCCCCGGATGGCGAGCATCAACCCGAAGGTGAACACGAGCCCCATGAGCACGGGGTTCCCGCGCCGGCCGCTGACCGCGCGGTAGATCACGGGCTGGATGGCGTACCCCACGGCCGTAAACGCCGCGAACACGACGGGCAGGAGCCACAGCGGATCGACTCCCGTCCACCCTTGCAGGTAGTACCCCAGGAACGCCCCGAGCATGATCCACTCGCCCACCGCGAAGTCGATGATGTGCATGACCCCAAAGGCCAGGGAAAACCCGAGAGCCACGGTGATGTAGATGCCGCCGATGAGCAGGCCGTCCAGCACGGCCTGGGGAAGCAGTTGCCAGAGCACGGATTCCTCCACCGCTGCGGGCCGGGAGCCGGGGGCTCCCGGCCGTTACGCGAGACTAGCGTTCGCTCCAGGGGGTCATCGGGTACCGGGGCTTCGCCTCTGCGAACTCGGCCGGCGCCACGATCACGGGTTTGCCGCCCTGGATCTGCACCATCAGGGGCTCCAGCCCCACGTTAGCATGGTAGTACTCCCCCTCGTCGGCGAAGTCGATTTTGCCGTAGAAGGTTTCCACGACGAGGCCCTCCAGGGCCCGGCGCAGGGCGTCGCGTTCGGCCTCGTCCAGGGGCGGCGTCACCCCGGCCTTCGCCACGGCCGCCTGGAACGCGATGCCGGCGGCCGAGCACCCGGCCTGGGTGTAGTCTGCCGGAACCCCGAACTCCTTCTCGGCGGCCTCGGCGTACGCCCTGGCGTCCGACCACAGGAGTTCCCCGCGGGTGGGGAGCGAGGGAGTCCAGACCGAGGCGCCGAAGACCTCTTCGGCGTCCTTGCCGAGCGCCTCCACGAACGCGGGCTCGGTCACCCCGTAGTGCATGAGGAGGGCTTTCGGCGCGTAGTTGATCTGGCGGAGCGCCTTGACCAGGTTGATCAGCTCTTCGTCGTGACCGCCGAAGGCGACCAGGTCGGGCCGCATCACCTTGGCGGCGGAGAGAAGGGGAATCAGGTCCTGACCACTCGGGACGATGTTGTACTTGAGCACCTTGATGCCGCGTTCCTCGGCCGCCTTTTGAAAGGCTTCTGCGGTGGCCTTGGAAAAGGCGTCGTTCGAGCCCAGGACGATGGCCGTCTTGGGCCTGGGCTCGAGGTTCGCCAGGGCCCCGATGGGGTGGGCCCCGGTGTAGTTCACCGGGGGGATCGTCCCGAAGGTATAGGCGAACTTCTGCCGCCAGATCAGGGGAGACTCTGCCGAGCCCGTGATCATCGGAATCTTGTACTTTTCGAGCACCGGCGCGACGGCCAGCGTGACGCCCGAGGAGTAGGGGCCCAGGACGAAGTCCACCTTCTCCTGGGTGGCGAGGCGCTCGGCGCCGCTCGCCCCCTGGGAGGGCTCGGACTGGGCGTCGGCGTAGAAGAGCTTCACGCCGTAGCGGTTGCCCCCGATCTCGATGCCGCCCGCCTCGTTGACGGCCTTGGCCCACAGGTCGTACCCACGTTTCGTGACGTTCCCGCCGGTGGCCAGATCGCCGGACAGGGAGGTGATAACCCCGATCTTGAAGTAGTCCCGCGCCTGTTCGGCTCGGACCGGCAAGGCGAAAAGTAGACCGGCTACCGCGAGTGCTAAACCCTTTCTCATCGCTTCTCCTCCTCTTCCCGCTGGAGCCGCCGTGAGGCGGCGGGTGGTGGTTGGGGGGCGCTTCTCCGGCCCGCGTCGGGTCCGCCCCGGCTAAGAACTCAGGGTCCTCAACCCCTCCTCGAGGACGTCCAGGCCCCGATCCAGGTCGTCCTCATCGATGCACAGGGGTGGGAGCAGCCGCACCACGTTGCCGTACGAGCCCGCCTTGATCGTGATCACGCCCCGTTCCAAGGCGAAGCGGCCGAGGGCCTGGGTCAGTTCCGCCGCCGGTTCCTTGGTCTTGCGGTCCGTGACCAATTCGATTGCCATCATGGCCCCGAGCCCGCGCACGTCGCCCACGCAGGAGAGCGTTTCCTTCATCCCCAGAAAGCGGCTCCGGATTTTCTCCCCGAGGGCCCGCGCCCGGCCGCACAGGTCCTCCCGGTCTATGACTTCCAGGGTCGCCAGGGCCGCCGCGCAGGACAGGGGATTCCCGCCATAGGTGCCGCCGAGCCCCCCCACCGGAGGAGCGTCGAGGATCTCGGCCCTGCCGGTCACCCCGCTCAGTGGGAAACCGGAGGCCATGGCCTTGGCCGTGGTCAGGACGTCGGGCACGAGGCCAAACTGCTCCGAGGCGAAGAGGGTGCCCGTGCGGCCGAACCCGGTCTGCACCTCGTCGGCCACCACCACGATCCCGTGTTCCCGGCAGATCTCGGCCACGCGGGTCACGAACGCCGAAGGCGGGACGACGAATCCCCCTTCGCCGAGGATCGGCTCCATGACGATGGCGGCCACGGCGTCCGGATCCACCCCGGTGATGAACAACCGCCGGAGGTTCTCGGCGCACTCCAGACCGCAGGTCTCGGGCCCTTCCGCTCCGAAGGCGCACCGGTAGCAGTAGGCGTAGGGGATCCGGTAGACCTCGGGGGCGAAGGGCCCGAAGCCCTTCTTATAGGGGACGATCTTGCTGGTGAGGCTCATGCCCAGCAGCGTGCGGCCGTGGAACGCGTTCTCGAAGCAGATGACCGCCGGCCGGCCCGTGAACGCCCGAGCCACCTTCACGGCGTTCTCCACGGCCTCGGCGCCGCTGTTACAGAAAAAGGTCTTCTTGGCGTGGGTGCCCGGGGTCCGACGGTTGAGTTCCTCGGCCAGGCGAACATAGGGCTCGTAGGGCATCACGTGGAAGCAGGTGTGGACGAACCTCTCCATCTGGGCTCGCACGGCCTCGAGCACGGCCGGGTGCCCGTGGGCGGTTCCCACGACCCCGATTCCCCCCGCAAAGTCGATGTACTCGTTGCCGTCGGCGTCCGTGACGCGGGCCCCCCGGGCGCGGACGGCGAAGCGGTCGGTTACATTAAACGGGCCTTGGGGAACGGCGTTTTTTCTGCGTTCCATGAGGTCCTGGTTCGTCTGGGGCATCGAAACCTCCTTGGATCTTGGGCAGACGGAAGCTTGACGCCTCGCGATAGCAAGGGGCGTGCCGACCCGTGGGTCGTGCCAAAAGTGAAGAAGAAACAAGGTATTGAAAAGGCGGACCCCTTGGAAGGGGGGGCGGTGATGCGTTCGTGTATCAAGATGCGCGGGGTGGGCGGGTTTGAAAGATGCAGACGTGAATCAAAGGGCCGCGCTATGCCTCGATAGCTTTATTTATCGAGAAGGAGTAGAGATGCAGAAATGTATCAGTCCGGAGGGGAACCGGGCGCCGGGATGCCGTGACGTCGGAGCTTTCGGACCACCGTGGGTTGGCTGATCCCCAATCGGGCCGCCATCTCCCGGGTGTTGCGGCACTCGGCCGCGGCTTGGAGCAGGGCGTCCCGCTCCGCGGCCGCCACCTGCTCGGCGAGCGTCCGCGGCCGCTCGGACGGGGGAGGGGGGGAGCCTGAGCCCCGCACCAGGTAGCCGTCGATCGTTTCCTCCTCGCACATCACCACCGCGTTTTTGATCATCCCCTCGAGCTCCCGGACGTTTCCCGGAAACGGATATTCACCCAACCACCGCAACGCTCTGGCCCCCAGCCGCTTCCGCACCCCGAACTGCACCCCGTACCGATCCAGGAAGTGCAGGGCTAGGGGCACCACGTCGGCCCTGCGCTCCCGCAGGGGGGGCAGTCGCAGTGTGAACGTGTTCAAACGGTAGAACAGGTCGTGGCGGAACCGCCGTTGCCGGACGAGCTGCCCCAGGTCCTGGTTCGTGGCCGCGATCACCGAGCACCGGGAACGGCGCACCCGGGTACTTCCCAACCGGCGGATCTCGTGATCGTCTAGGTATTTGAGGATCTTCGCCTGGATCGAAAACGGCATATCGCCAATCTCGTCCAGAAACACGGTGCCGCCGTCAGCCACCTCGAGCAGACCCGGTTTGCCCTCGTCGGCCGCTCCCGTGAACGCCCCCTTCTCGTAGCCGAAAAGCTCCGCCTCCAGCAAAGACTCGGGCAGGGCCGCGCAGTTGATCTGAACGAAGGGTTGCCCGGCCCGCGGGCTTTCGCTGTGAATGAACCGTGCGAGCACGCCCTTGCCCGTGCCCGACTCCCCTAGGAGCAGGATATTGGTCACATCCTTGCGCGCCAGGCGAAGGGCTACCCGGAGCACCTCCCGCATCTGGGCACTCTCGGCCACGAGGCCCCGCTCCCGGGCCTCCTTGAGGCTCAAGGCCGCCATTTCGTCCCGAAGCCGTTCGTTGGTCCGGCGCACCTCTTCGAGCTGGAGCGCGAGTTCGCTGGTCTCCGTGACGTCCCGGTCGTTCACCACCACGTAATCCAGCGCCCCGTTGGGCCCGAGGACCGGGGTGCCGGTCACGATGAGCTGTCGGCCCGTGCGGCGGGCCGTCTGTATCATGCTCACGCTCGTTCCCTGGGCCAGCACCGCCCGGGTCACGGACACGTCGATCACCCCCTCGGCCAACAGTTCGTCGATGTTTCGGCCCACCACCTCCCGGGCCGTCACCCCGTTGAGGCGTTCGGCCGCCCGGTTGAGGTTCCGGATGACCCCCTCACCGTCGATGATCCAAAGTCCGTCGTGGCTGGCGTCGAAAATCGTCTGCAGTTGGCGCGCGGTGTCGGGCCGATCCACCGGAGCCAGGGCCACCACGGCCCCGGACGGCCCCGCTTCGGCCGGAAGGGGCACCGCCACCCCCGACCAATCCCCGATCCGCACCGTTTGAGGGGATGAATCCCCCAGCGCCCTCCGAACCGCGGTCACCAGGGCCTCCGGCAAACGGCTGATCCCGCGCGGGCTCTCTCCGGCCGTCGCCCCTCCGTGGCAGGCCACGACCCGAAGATCGGGATCCACCACGAGCACGGCGACCCCAGGGGGGGCAGCGGGAGGCAGTAAGGATGACGAGCGGGCGGGCATGGATCCTCCGATGGTGGGACTGCCTCTCCAGGGTCGGAAAGGGACCCCCGGGTGTCAAGGCCGAGGGGCCCGGGATCGAAACCCCGAATGGTCCGGGGCAATCAGATTCGATTTTCCAATTTTTCGTGGAACATCTCCGGCCGGTACACTCCGCCCGTAGCCCCAAGAAGGAGGGAGAATCGTGGAAACCAAAGACTACGCGCGGCTTTGGCAAGACCTCGGCCTCAACCTGGAGGCCCACGACGGGCTGCTGGCCTTTCTAGGCCAGGCCTACGAGCAGATCTTTCTCTCCCAGCCCAACCGGCCCCGGGCCATGGGGTACTTTGACTTCGTGGTGAGCGAGATCCACGGGCTCCGGGTGAAGGAGCTCCACGATCTCCGGGCCCGGGGTGGCAAGGTGGTGGCCACCTTCTGCGTGTACGTGCCCGAGGAGGTCGTGGTGGCCACCGGGAGTGCCATGATCGGGCTGTGCGGGGGCGCCGACGTGGGCTCCGACCTGGCCGAGCAGTATCTGCCCCAGGCCACCTGCCCCCTGATCAAGAGCGTGTTCGGGTTCAAGCTGGCCCGGCTGTGCCCCTACATCGAGCTCGCCGACCTCGTGGTGGGGGAGACCACCTGCGACGGCAAGAAGAAGGCCTACGAGGTCCTGCCCGTGGACGCCCCGGTGCACGTGATGGAGCTCCCCCACACGAAGCGGCCCTCGGCCAGGGCCCTGTGGCGGGCCGAGCTCGACCGTTTCGTGGCCCGGATGGAGGAGCTCACGGGGGTGGAGGTCACGGCCGAGAACCTCCGGGAAGGGGTGCGGATCGTGAACGAAAAGCGCCGGGCACTGGGGCGGCTCGCGGCCCTGCGGGCGGCGGACCCGGCCCCGATCTCGGGCCTCGACGCCCTCCTGGTGAACCAGATCTCCTTCTACGACGACCCGGTGCGGTTCACCCAGAAGGTGAACGAGCTGTGCGACGAGCTCGAGGATCGGGTGGCCCGGGGGGAGGGGGTCCGGCCGAAGGGCGCACCCCGGATCCTCGTTTCCGGCTCGCCCATGGCGATCCCCAACTGGAAGGTCCCGGCCCTCATCGAGGCGAAGGGCGCCGTGGTGGTGGGGGAGGAGTCGTGCGTGGGCGCGAGGAATTTCCGGGATCTCGTGGACGAGGACCCGGCGGACCGGGAGGAGCTCCTCGAGGCCATCGCCGACCGCCAGCTCCGGATCGAGTGCGCCTGCTTCACCCCCAACGAGGAGCGGCCCGACACCGTGGACCGGATGGCCCGGGAGCTCCGGGCCGACGGCGTGGTCCACTACAACCTCTCGTTCTGCACCCCCTACGCCGTGGAGGCCCTGCGCATGGCCCGGGAGCTTCCGGACCGCGGCCACCGGGTGCTGCGGCTCGAAACCGACTACTCCCAGGACACGGGCCAGCTCGCCACCCGCATCGAGGCGTTCCTGGAGATGCTCGGGGTGTAGGGGCAGAACGGAGGGGCCCCGCCCCTGGTGAGGTGTTCCCGGGATCTCGTGGTATTCCCACGGGGTGGAGCTTGGGGCCCCTCCTTCGCTGAACGGCCTCGCAGGGGCCGCCTCGGCGCGGTCCGCTGCGGCGCGTGAGTGCGCGCGCCGCAGCCGCTCCCCTGGCGCCGGGCGGCCCGAGTTGCTCGGCCGTCGCGTTTCGTCGGAACCCCCAGCCCCACCGCCGCACTTTGCATACGTTTAGAACCCCCGTTCCTCGGGCGCGGGAAACCCCTTGTGGAACTCGCCCACGTAGATGGCCCGGGGCCGGAAGATCCGGTTGTTCTGGAGGTACTCCAGAACCCGGGCCGTCCAGCCCGCCACCCGGCTCACGGCGAAAAGCGGGGTGAACATCTCCGGCTCGATCCCGAGACTGCGGTAGACGAGGCCGGAGTAGAAGTCCACGTTGGGAAAGATCTTCTTCGCGTTTCCGAACCGGCTGAGCACCTCCCGCTCGAGGTCCTGGGCCACGCGAAAGAGCGGCTCCACGTTGGGCTTGCCCCGGGCCAGGGCCTCGGCCAGGGGGCCCAGTACCCGGGCCCGGGGGTCGTAGGCCTTGTACACGCGGTGGCCGAACCCCATGATCCGGCCCTTAGCCGCGAGTTTCTCCTCGACCCAGCCGGCCACATCCCCACGCTCCCGGATCTCCTCGAGCATGTAGATCACCTGCTCGTTGGCCCCGCCGTGGAGCGGCCCCTGAAGGGCCGCCACGCCCGAGCCCACGGCCAGGTAGATGTCGGCGAGCGTCGAGGCCACCACCATGGAGGCGAAGGTGCTCGCGTTCATGCCGTGGTCCGCGTGGAGGATGAGGCACACGTCCATGACCCGCTCCTCGAGCGGGGTAGGTCGCCGGCCGGTCATCATGTAGAGCAGGTTCGCGGCGTGGCTGAGCTCCGGGTCGGGATCCAGGGGCATGAGGCCCTGGTGGACCCGGGAGATGGCCGCGGCCAGCGTGGCCAAGCCGGCGATCAGGTGGTAGGCCGACTGGATCGTGCCGGCGTCGTCCATCTGCTGGGCGTCCCGGAGCCGCCGGGCCCGGCTGCGCCGCTTGAACTCGTAGATCGCGTGGGTCTCCCCCCGGGGCTTCGTTTCCATGGGGATCGAGTCCTCGTCCGACCCGATGATGTCGCCCTTGACCGGGTGGCGCTCCCGGGAGTCGGCGTAGGTGAACTCCTGGCGCATCAGGTTCACCCCGAGTCGCAGGGCCGCCATGGGGTGCATGTCCTCGATCGGAAACCCCATGAGCATCCGCAGCGTCTTCGTGACCCACCGGTACTCCACCAACCGGTTCCGAAACGCCCGGAACTCCTCGGCCGAGGGAAGCTCCCCATGGAGCAGCAGGTAGCACACCTCCTCGAAGTTGGAGTAGGCCGCCAGGTCGAAGATGTCGTAGCCCCGGTACACGAGCCAGCCCTTGGCGCCGTTGACGTACCCCACCTTGGTCTCGCACGCGATGGCCCCCTCGAGCCCGGGGCCCACGGTGCAGGTGACCGGCCATTTCACCCGCTTCGTGAGCCCCGGTTCGGGCTCGTTGGAAGTCTCGGCCCGGGCCCGGGCGGCGGCCCGCTCGATGATCTCGGTGATCGTGTGGCTGTGATGGTGATCCATGCGCAGCTCTCCTTCGGCGGGGCACCGTGCAGCCCGCGGACGCAACGGCACAGCGGTGCGTCCGCGGCGAGCCCCTCCCGGCCGCGGTGCCACGATGGTTGGCGAATGGGGCGGGAATGCAAAAACGCCCCGGTCTTGAAGCCGGGGCGAAACGTCCGGCAGGTTCGCGGACTGTACCAGCTCGTTCCAAAAAACGCAAGTATCCCGCGCGTTTGATGCCACCAAACCCGCCGCCGGGAGTCCTTCACGAAATCTTCATACGCCGTTCAGGCTTTCTTCACGCCCACCCCGGTAGCCTGCGTCGGTAGGGAAACCGGGGGCCCCTCCCGAGGCCTCCCTCGCCGGGGTCCCGGGGGTTGCCTCCTGGCCCCCGGGCCCGGCGCCCTTTCTTTGGCCCTCGATCGGGAAAGGAGGTGACTCATGAGGCATGGTGTCGGAACGGCGTTGGCTCTCCTGGTGGCGGTAGCGTTGGGCGGATGCGGAAGCAGTTCGTCGGGCGGTGGACCGAGCGACCCACCGGAGCCCGCGTTCACCGCAGCGCGCTTCGGGGCGGATTCGGCGAGCGTCACGAACGAGTTCTTCCCCCTGGAACCCGGAACCACCTGGACGTACACGAACGAAACGGAAGACGGCGTGGAAACGGACGTGGTCGAGGTGCTGGAGGAAACCCGCACGGTGGCCGGCGTGGAGTGCCGGGTGGTGCACGACCGGGTGTTCCTCGACGGCCTACTGATGGAGGACACCTACGACTGGTACGCCCAGGATGCAGACGGGAACGTCTGGTACCTCGGGGAAGCGGTGACCAACTACGACTACGACGACGAAGGGAACGTCGTGGCCACCGACGACGAGGGGGCCTGGGAGGCCGGCGTGGACGGGGCCGAGCCCGGGATCCTGTTCAAGGCGCAACCCGCGGTGGGCGACTCCTACCGCCAGGAATACCTGGAGGGGGTCGCGGAGGACATGGCCAAGGTCGAGGCCGTGGATGGGACCGTGGAACTCGACGACGGCACCACCTACACGGGCTGCGTGCAGACCCTCGAGTGGAACCCGCTGGAGGAAAACTCCGACGCCCACAAGTATTACTGCCCCGGCGTGGGGGTGGTGAAAGAAGAAGAGGCCGGCGAACTGGTGGAGCTCCGGGGGCTGTTCCACCAGGGGGCGGACCGGGTGCCGGACTTCGCCGCGGCGACCTTCACGACCCCGACGGACGTGGACAACGCTTTCTTTCCCCTGGTTCCCGGCACGACCTGGACCTACACGGCCGAGACCGAGGACGGGGTGGAGACCACCGTGGTGGAGGTGCTCGACGAAACCCGCACGGTCAACGGGATCGAGTGTCGGGTCGTGCGTGACCGGGTTTATTTAGGAGACGGGCTGCCCCTGGGCCCGGAGGATCTCTTGGTGGAGGACACCCACGACTGGTACGCCCAGGACGACGCCGGCAACGTGTGGTACATGGGCGAGGACGTGATGAACTACGAGTACGACGACGATGGGAACGTGATCGCGACGGATAGCGAGGGCTCCTGGGAGGCGGGCGTGGACGGCGCCGAACCGGGTTACCTGATGCTCGCGTCCCCGGCGGCCGGCACCTCGTACTATCAGGAGTACTACGAGGGCGAAGCCGAGGACATGGCCTACGTGGTGGCCACGGGGGTGACGGTGGAACTCGACGACGGCACCACCTACACGGGCTGCGTGCAGACCCTGGACTGGAACCCCCTGGAGCCGGACGTGTTGGAGTACAAGTGGTATGCCCCCGGCGTGGGGGTGGTGAAGGAAGAAGCCCTCACCGCCGATGAAACCGTGGAGTTGATCTCGCTGGCGCCGTGACGGTTGCCGTTCCGTTGAAACCTGTGGGAGCCTTCCCCCGCGCGTGGGGGAAGGCTCCCGTTCGTGTACGGGGATGGTGAAACACCGCGGAGGTGACCGTGCGGCTCCTGATCGTGGAAGACGATGTGGATCTCTCCAACGCGCTGACCCGCGGGTTCCGGGAGGAGGGGTTCGCCGTGGACCAGGCCTTCGACGGGGAGGACGGCCTGTGCCTGGCCCGCATGGGCGAGCACGACCTCGTGGTACTCGACCTCATGCTCCCCGGCATGGACGGCTTCCGGGTGCTTGAAACGTTGCGGGGCGAGGGAAACCGAGTTCCGGTGGTGTTCCTCACCGCCCGCGGTGACGTGGAGGACCGGATCCGGGGGCTTCGCCTCGGCGGGGACGACTACCTGCCCAAGCCGTTTCGGTTCGAGGAGTTGCTCGCGCGGGTCCGCGCCGTGCTCCGGAGAACCCACGGCGTGGAGCAAGACGTGTTGACCTGGGGGCGTCTGCGCCTGGACATGGAGGCCCACCGGGCGTTCTGGGCAGAGCGGGAACTCTCCCTCACCCCGAAGGAGTTCCAGATCCTCCAAGCTCTCCTGCTGCAGAAGGGAAAAACCCTGTCCCGCACCCGCCTGAGCCTCCAGGTGTACGATCACGCATTCGACGCCGAATCCAACGTGCTCGACGCCCACGTGGCGAACCTACGGCGAAAGCTCAAGGCAGCGGGCGGTGAGCGGGTCATCGAGACGGTCAGAGGCGTGGGGTTTCGCATTCCGGAGACGCCGGAATGACCTCGATCCGGGCGCGGGTCCTCGCCCCGCTTCTCCCCCTGACCGCGCTGGCCCTCCTCGTGACCGCGGCCGGCATCCACGCGTCCACCCGGCGGGATCTCCTGGCCTCGTTCGACCGCGGGCTGCTGGCATCGGCGCGGGCCCTGGCGGCCGGGGTCGAAGTGGAGGTCGACGGGACACCGGCCTTCGACCCGGAGGATCTGACCCTTCCGGAACTCTCCACGCCGAGTCCGGACTTCTTTTACGTGATCTTGGGGGAAGACGGACAGGTGGTCGCCCGCTCCCCGCAGGCCCCGGCGGTGGGGCCCCCCGCCGGGAGCGACGGGCCGCGGGTGACGGACGGGCCGTCCGGATTTCGCGTGGCGATCCTGCCGGTGGTCCGGGAACCCGAGCGCGACCCGGAGGACGTGGAGGAGTGGCAAGAGGCGCATCCTGGGGAGCCGCTTCCCGAGCCGGAACCCCAAACCCTTTGGGTGGCGGTGGGGCGGGCCGCGAAACCGGTGGAGCAGGCCCTTTCCCGGCTCCGACGGCGTCTTTTCGTCGGGTTCGGCGGCCTGTTCGTGGCCCTGGTGCTCCTGCCGGTCTGGATCGTCTCCCGGGCCCTCCGACCGCTGGAGGCGTTGTCCCGCCGGGCGGACGAGATCGGGCCCGAGGACCCTTCGGCGCGCCTGCCCGAGGAGGCGGTGGTCCAGGAGATCCGTGGCCTGGTCCGGGCCCTGAACCGCGCCCTGGAGCGCCTTGGGGCGGCCTACGAGCGGCAGAAACGGTTCTCCGCGGACGCCGCCCACGAGCTGCGCTCGCCCCTGGCCGCGGTGCAGACCGAGTGCGAGGTGGCGCTGCGCCGGCCCCGCCCGCCGGAGGAACTGCGGGGATCGCTCGAGCGGGTGCTGTGCCGGGTGCGAAAGCTCGCCGCCATGGTGGAGGACCTGCTGCGCCTGTCCCGGCTGCAGAACGGGGTGCTTCCGGGGGGGTGGGGCGAGGTCGATCTGGCGTGCGTGGCCTCAGAGGCCGCGGCCCTTCACCGGGCGGCGGCGCAGGCCAAGGGTGTGGACCTCGAGGTCCGGGCCGAGGGCCCGGTGTGGGTCCGGGGGGACCCGGGACTCCTCGAGGAAGCCGTGTCGAACCTGGTGGACAATGCGGTACGGTACACGCCGAGCGGCGGGCGCGTCCGGGTGGAGGCGCACGGCGGTCCGGACCCTTCCGTGGCGGTTTCCGACACGGGCCCGGGTATCCCCCCCGAGCACCGAGAAAAGATCTTCGAGCGCTTCTACCGGGTGGACCCCTCGCGGTCCCGGACCGACGGGGGCTCCGGGCTGGGCCTCGCCATCGTCCGGGAGATCGCCCGGATCCACGGGGCAGACGTGCAGGTGGAGAGCCGGAAGGGCGAGGGATCAACGTTTCGCATCTCGTTCCCGACGGGATGAAGCGGCCCCCCGGCAGCGGGCCGGGGGGCGCGTGCGGCTCTACCAGCGCGGGCCGGGGCCGCGGTGGCGGCGGCCCGGGCCGAAGTCCTCCAGGAGGTCCTTCCAGGCCTCGCGCTGCTCGTCGGTCAGCACGGTCGCGATCCGCTCGTGGGTATCCTCGCGCAGGGCCTCCATCTCGTCTCGTACCTCGGCCCGGCAGCCCTCCTCCTTGTCCCAGATCTCCTGGCGCTTCTGGTGCGCCCCCTCCAGGATCTTCCGGACCTCGGCCTGCTGGTCCTCGGTGAGGTCCAGGTACCGCGTGAGGTGGGTGAGCTGGCGGTCCGGGTCGGGGGGCCCGCCCCGGCGGCCCCCGCCGGCCCAGGCCGGGACCGCGGCGAGGAGCAGGGCGGCCCCCAGGGTCAAGAACGGGATCCAACGGTGTGTGCGTCGCGTGTTCATGGCTGCCTCCTTCGTGGGAAACGGGGTTGGGTCGGCCGACGAAGGGAAGCATAGCGCGCCGGCCCGAAAAGGGGGGTGAAGACGTTCGGGCAAACCGTAAAGAACGGTAAACGGGGGAGGTGCGCGGCCCCGGGGGCGGGTAGAATCGTGCCCCGGGAGGTGATCGGATGGACGAGCGCAAGATCCTGGTGGTGGACGACGACGCGGAGCTTTGCGAGCTCCTCCAGGAGTACCTGGGCCGGGAGGGGTTCGGGGTGGAGACGGCGCCCGACGGCCCCGCGGGGCTCGATCGGGCGCGGGCCGGGGCGTTCGACCTGGTGGTCCTGGACGTGATGCTCCCGGGGCTCGACGGGTTCGAGGTGCTCCGGGAACTCCGGAAGACGAGCGACGTGCCCGTGATCATGCTCACGGCCCGGGGCGACGACGTGGACCGGATCGTGGGCCTCGAGCTCGGGGCCGACGACTACCTGCCCAAGCCCTTCAATCCCCGGGAACTCCTGGCGCGGATCCGGGCCGTGGGGCGCCGCGCGCGGGCCGGCCGCGAACCCGAGGTGGTCCGGGCGGGGGACCTGGAACTCGACCCCGGCACCCGCACGGCCCTCCGGGCCGGCGAGCCGGTGGACCTGACCTCGGCCGAGTTTTCGCTTCTGGAGGTGCTGCTCCGGCAGGCGGGCCGGCCGGTGAGCCGCGACGAGCTGGCCCGGCAGGGCCTGGGCCGGCCGCTCATGGCCTTCGACCGGAGCGTGGACGTGCATGTGAGCAGCCTGCGCCGGAAACTCGGCCCGGCCCCGGACGGAACGGAGCGGATCCGCACCGTGCGCGGGGTGGGCTATCTGTACGCGCTGCCGGGGCGGAGGGGGCCATGACCGGCGGCCGGTTGTTCCTCAAGATCTTCGTCGCGTTCTGGCTCGCGATGATCCTGATCGGGGCGGGCATCGCGGCCATCGCCCTTACGCGGCCGCCGCCCCCCATGCCCCACGAGGTGCTCCTGCCCCGGGTGCCCGAGGTGCTGACCCTGTGGGACGAGGCCGGCCCCGACGCCGCGGCCGAGCGCCTGGAGGCCCTGGGGCGGCGGGTGGGCGCCGCGCTCTACCTGTTCCGGCCCGGCGGGGCCTGGATCGGGCCCGAGGAGCCCACCGCCGAGGTCCTTCGCGTTGCCGAGGCCCAGCTCCGGGGGCATCGGATGCGGGGCATGGCCCGCCGTCTCGGGCTCCGGGCCTGGATGGCCCCCGGCCCCACGGTGCTCGTGGCCCGGTTCACGCCGCCCCATCCCCTGTGGCGCTGGGTCCGGCTCGACACCCTGGGCCAGCGGCTCGCCCTCATGTTCGTGGTGGCGGGCCTCGTTTGCTTCGGGCTCGCCCGCTACCTCGCCGCGCCGGTGCGGGCGATCCGGGAGGCGACCCGGGAGCTCGCGGCGGGAAACCTCGGGGTGCGGGTTGGGCCCCGGCTCGGCCGGCGGCGGGACGAGATCGCCGACCTGGGACGGGACTTCGACCGGATGGCCGAACGGCTCGAGGCCCTCCTGGCCGCCCACCGGACCCTCCTGCGCGACGTGTCCCACGAGCTGCGTTCGCCCCTGGCCCGACTCCGGGTGGCCCTGGAGCTGGCCCGGGACGACGCCGGCCCCGCGGCCCTGCCGAGCCTCGACCGGGCCGAGCGGGAGATCGGCCGCCTGGACCACCTGATCGGCGAGGTCCTCACGCTCTCCAGGCTCCAGACCGCGGGTCCCGAACTCCGGCGGGAGCGCCTCGACCTGGCCGGCCTTGCCGAGGCGGTCGCGGCCGACGCCCGGTTCGAGGCCCCGGACCGGGCGGTGCGGGTCTCCGCCGAGGGGCCGGCGGTGGTGGAGGGCGATCCGGAACTCCTGCGAAGGGCCCTGGAGAACGTGGTGCGAAACGCCGTGCGCCACACCCCGGCGGGCGGCGAGGTCCGGGTGGAGGTGGGGGCGGACGGCGCCGAGGCGCGGGTGGCCGTGCTCGACGCCGGCCCCGGGGTACCCGAGGCGGACCTCGAGCGCATCTTCGAGCCGTTCCGGCGGGTGGAGCGGGCCCGGGAGCGGGGGTCCGGCGGGGCGGGCCTGGGGCTCGCCATCGCCCGCGCTGCCGTGGAGGCCCACGGCGGCCGGATCTCGGCCGCGAACCGGCCCGAGGGGGGCCTGCGGGTGGAGATGGGGTTTCCGATCCCACCTTGAGATTCGAGCCCCGGCGGGGTACGATCCCGCGCCGTTGCCCATTTTTCCGCCACAAGAGAGGAGTGCCCCCGGTGACCAAGAAGGAGATCCTCGAGATCGTCGAACGCGAGAACATCCACTTCTTCCGGCTCCAGTTCGTGGACATTTTCGGGTTCATGAAGAACGTCGCGATCCCCCGGAGCCAGATCGAGAAGGCCCTCGACGGCAAGATGATGTTCGACGGGTCCTCCATCGACGGGTTCGTGCGGATCAACGAATCCGACATGTACCTCAAGCCCGACTACTCCACGTTCCGGGTGCTCCCCTGGCGGAAGAAGGAAGGCCGGGGCGCGGCCCGGATCATCTGCGACGTGTACAAGGCCGACGGCGAGACGCCCTTCGAGGGGTGCCCCCGGGTGAACCTGCGCCGGGTCCTGGAGGAGGCCAAGAGGGACGGGTTCACCATGAACGTGGGGCCCGAGTGCGAGTTCTTCCTGTTCAGCCTCGAAAACGACGAGCCCACCACGGTGACCCACGACAAGGCCGGGTACTTCAGCGTGGACCCCGAGGACTACGGCATCGAGTGCCGCCGGGAGATCATCGAGACCCTGGAGCAGATGGGGTTCGAGATCGAGGCGAGCCACCACGAGGTGGCCGAGGGCCAGCACGAGATCAACTTCAAGTACGCCGACGCGCTCGCCTGCGCCGACAACGTGGTGACCTTCAAGTGGGTGGTGAAGACCATCGCCCGCAAATACGGGCTCCACGCCACGTTCATGCCCAAGCCGGTGTTCGGCATCAACGGCTCGGGCATGCATACGAACCAGTCCCTGTTCCGGCTCGACGGGACGAACGCCTTTTTCGACCCCGAGGCCCCGCTGCAGCTCTCGGCCACGGCCCGGCAGTACATCGCCGGCATCCTCAAGAACGCCCGGAGCTTCGTGGCCGTGACGAACCCGCTCGTGAACTCCTACAAACGGCTCGTGCCCGGGTACGAGGCGCCGGTGTACGTGGCCTGGTCGGCCTCGAACCGAAGCGCCATGGTGCGGATCCCGGCGGCCCGGGGCATGTCCACCCGGGTGGAGGTGCGCTGCCCCGACCCCACCTGCAACCCCTACCTGGCCTTCGCGATGATGCTCAACGCCGGGCTCGACGGGGTGCGCAACGGGCTCGAGTGCCCGCCCTCCACCGACGCGAACATCTTCGACATGACCGGGGAGGAGAAGGCCGCGGCCGGGATCCCGAGCCTGCCGGCCTCGCTCGCCGAGGCCCTGGACGAGTTCGAGAAGAACCCCCTGAGCCGGGCCACCCTGGGCGACCACATCTTCGAGAAGTACGTGGAGGCCAAGCGCAAGGAGTGGGATGAGTTCCGCACGGCCGTCACGGACTGGGAACTCGACAACTACCTGGGCATCTACTAGGAGCCGTCCGGGATTCCACCGGGGAACGGGGCGCCCGCGGGCGCCCCGTTCTCGTTGGGGCCCGGCGGGGGAGGACGAGGATGGACCGCGGCGTGGTGTTCGACCTGGACGGTACCCTTCTGGACAGCCTGCGGGACATCGCCCGGGCGGCCAACGCCGTGCTGGAGCGGTTCGGGTTCCCGCCGCACCCCGAAGGGGCCTACCGCCGGTTCGTGGGTGACGGCATGGAGATGCTGGTGCGCCGGATCGTTCCCCCGGACCTGGCCGAGGACGGGGTGGCCCGGGTGCTCGCCGCGCTCCGGGACGAGTACCGGCGCCGATCCCTGGAGACCACCCGGCCGTACCCGGGGGTTCCGGAACTCCTGGACGGGCTCGTGGCCCGGGAGGTCCCGTTCGCCGTCGTGACCAACAAGCCCCACGAGCCGGCCGTGGAGATGGTCCGCGCGCTTCTGGGCCGGTGGCCGTTTCGGGCCGTGATCGGCGCGGGGCCCGACACGCCCCGGAAGCCCGACCCGGCGGGGGCCCTCCGCGCCGCCCGGATCCTGGGGGTTCGCCCGGAGGACTGCCTCTACCTCGGCGACACGGCCACCGACATGGAAACCGCCCGGGCCGCGGGCATGGTGCCGGTGGGGGCCCTGTGGGGGTTCCGGGACGAGGCCGAACTTCGGGCCGCGGGCGCGGCCCGCCTCCTGCGTCGGCCCGAGGACCTCCTGCCCCTCGTGGACGGCGCCCGGCCGGCCGGGGGAACCCCGTGAGCGCCGACCCCGCCGCCGTCGGGCTTCGCGCGCGCCCCGGGCCGTGGGTCCACTGGGTCTCGGCGAGCCTGGTGATCCTCCTGTGGGGAGGGTCCTACGCGGCCACCCGGGCGGCGGTGCGGGAGTTTCCCCCGCTTCTTCTGGCGTTCCTGCGGTTCGCCCTGGCCGGCCTGATCTTTTGGCCCTTCGTCCGGGCCCGGTGCGCGGGGGTGCGCCTGGCGCCGGCCGACCGGTGGTCCGCCGCCGGCCTCGGGCTCACCGGGGTGACCCTCTACTTCGCCTTCGAGAACCTGGGCCTGGCCCGGACCACGGCGAGCCACGGGGCCCTGATCATCGCCACGATCCCGCTTGCCACCGCGCTGGCCGAGGCCGTGCGCCGCCGCCGTCGGCCCCGGCCCCGGGTGCTCCTGGGGCTCGCCACGGCCCTCGTCGGGGTGGGGGTGATCGTGGGGGCCGACGCGGGTCCCGACGCTACCGCCCTGGGCGACGGCCTCATGTTCGGGGCGGTGGGCTCCTGGGTGGCCTACACCTTCCTGGCCGACCGCCTGGGCCGGCGGTACCCCAACCTGTGGGTGACCCAGGCCGCCATGCTCACCGGTGCCGCGTTCCTGGCTCCCCTGGCGGCCGTGGAGTGGGCGGTGGCGCCCCCCGCGGCCGCGCCCTCTCCGGCCGGTTGGGCCGCGTTCCTGTACCTCTCGGTCCTGTGCTCGGCCCTGGGCTATCTCCTCTGGAACGCCGCCATCCCGGCCCTCGGGACCACCGCCGTGAACACCCTGATCTACGGGATCCCCCTGGCCGGGGTGGCCTCGGGGGTGGTGTTCCTGGGGGAACCCCTTTCCGGTACGATGCTCTGGGGCGCGGCCCTGATCCTGGCCGGCGTGTGGGCGGCGACCCGGGCCGAGGTCAAGAACTCGGGGCCGGATGCCGTATCGTATGCGGGGGCGGGGTCCGAAGGAGACCGCGGGTGACACGGAGGGCGTTGACGTTGAGGCACCGGAAGGACGGGCCGGCGGTACTGTTTTTGGCGCTCGCGCTCATCGCGGCCGGCTGCGGCCTGTGGCGGGGCGAGTTCGAGGGCAAGGTGGTCCGGGTGATCCGGGGCGACACCATCAAGGTCCAAAAAGACTCGGGCCGGATCGTCCGGGTGGTGCTGGCCGGGGTGGACAGCCCCGAGAAGGGCCAGCCGTACGAGAAAAGGGCCCGAAGCTTCGTGCAGGCCAAGGCCATGGGCAAGCGGGTCCGGGTGATCGCCCAGGGCCGGAACCGCTACGGCCACACGCTCGGGGTGGTGCTTCTGCCCGGCGGGAAGAACCTGAACCGCCTGCTCGGGGCCGAGGGGCTCGCCTGGGCCGACCCCGACTACGACGAGGACCCCGAACTCGGGAAGCTCGAGGAGCGCGCCCGGCGGTTCCGCAAGGGGCTGTGGCGCGACGACGACCCCGTGCCCCCCTGGGAGTTCCACCGCAAGAAGAGCTGGCGCGGCCGCGACTGAGCGGGCGGGCCCGTCCCGCCGCCTTGCGCCCCGCGCCGTCCTTCCCGTAGGCTCCCCGAAAACCGCGCGCCCCGATTCCACCGAAACCATGACCCGAGCCGACACCCCCCCCGAAGAAACCTACGAGCTGCTCGACACCGGCGGCGAGCGCCGCCTGGAGCGGGTGGGCCCGCTTCGCGTGGTGCGCCAGGGGCTGGCCGCCCTGTGGCCGCCCCGGCTCCCGGCCGCCGAGTGGGACCGGGCCGACGCGGTGCATCACCGAAGCGACAAGGGCGGGGGCCGGTGGGAGTGGCGGACCGGGGAGCCCCGGGAGTTTGCCATCGCGTACGGGGGAAGCAGGTTCTGGATCCGGCTCACCGACTTCGGCCACCTAGGGCTCTTTCCCGAGCAGGCCGAGAACTGGGACTGGCTCCGCCGGACCCTCCGGGCGATGGAGGGATCGGAGTCCCCCAAGGTCCTGAACCTCTTCGCCTACACCGGCGGTTCCACCCTGGCCGCGAGCCAGGCCGGGGCGGCCGTGGTCCACGTGGACGCGGCCCGGGGCGTGGTGGACTGGGCCCGGGAGAACGCGCGGCTTTCGGGGGTGGCCGACCGGCCCATCCGGTGGATCGTGGACGACGCGCTCAAGTTTGTCCGGCGGGAGGCCCGGCGGGGCAACCGGTACCAGGGCATCGTCCTCGATCCCCCCACCTTCGGCCGGGGCCCCAAGGGCCAGGTGTTCAAGATCGAGGAGCACCTGTACGAGCTCCTGGAGGCCTGCGCCGCGATCCTCGCGCCCGGGCCCGCCTTCGTGCTCCTGAGCTGCCATACCCCGGGGTTCACCCCCACCACCCTGGCGAACCTCCTGGAGGCCGCGATACCCCGCCGGCCCGACCGGATCGAGAAGGGCGAGATGCTCGTGACCGACCGGACCGGCCGGCCGCTCCCGAGCGGCACCTACGGCCGGTGGGTGTCGGGGGTCGGCGCGCCAGACGCCGGGAACAGGCGGCCCGCCGCCTAGCCATGCTCATCCAGAGCCCCCAGAACCCCCGCATCAAGGCCGTGGCGCGGCTCCTGGCGAGCCGGCGGCACCGGGACCGGGAGCGGCTCACCGTGGTGGAGGGCCTGCGGGAGGTCCGCCGGTGCCTCGACGCGGGCTGGATGCCCCGGGAGGCCTACGCCTGCGAGGGGCGGATGGGGCCCGAGGGGAGGGATCTCCTGGGGCGGCTCGAGACCTCGGGGGTGCCGGTGTTCCGGGTGTCGGAGGCGGCTTACGCCCGGATCGCCTACCGGGAGGGGAGCGGCGGGATCGTCCTGGTGGTGCCCTACGCCGACACCAGCCTCGGCCGGCTGGCCCCGCCCGACCCGGCGTTCCTCGTGGTGGTGGAGGGGGCCGAGAAGCCGGGGAACGTGGGCGCGATCCTGCGCACGGCCGACGCCGCCGGGGTCCACGGCCTCATCCTCTGCGGGGAGGGCACCGATCTCCACAACCCCAACGTGATCCGGGCGAGCCTGGGCACCCGGTTCCTGGTGCCCTGCGCCGAGGCCCCGACCCCGGAGGTGATCGCCTGGCTCCGGGCGCGGGGCGTCCGCACGGTGGCGGCCACGCCCGAGGCCGTTCTCGACTACACCGCGGCCGACCTGACGGGGCCCGTGGCCGTGGTCATGGGAAGCGAGGCCCACGGGCTTTCGGCGGCCTGGCGCGAGGCCGCCGACCTCAAGGTGCGCATCCCCATGTTCGGGGCGGCCGACAGCCTGAACCTCGCCACGGCCACGGCGCTGGTGCTCTACGAGGTGGTCCGGCAGAGGGATAGAGCGTAGCCATCCTGGGGCCTCT